>JAZNKU010000373.1:0-4574 GCA_045578685.1 Eubacteriales bacterium | reverse complement strand
ATCGGATGCATCGTACGCATACTCCATTCCGTTGGAATACGGCAGATAGTTTCCGTTTGCATCGGTAGGTCTGTAGTATATATAGTACATAGTACCACCGGTGTTTTCGTTAGGATCGAAATATGCGTTATTATAAGCACCGCCGTTCATATGGGCGTACTTATTGTTAGCATAGTATGTGCTCAAATATCCGTTGGAATTAAGAATATCTCCGGTATCGCCTTCCACATACTTATAATGCGCGTATACGATACTGTCAGTAGCATGCTGGTATATCTGACCGGCATTCCAGCTCTCGCAATCAATAAGATGATCGTGATTTTCTATATGAGCGTTATCTCTGTGCTTCCAACCAACACTGCAGTATAGAACACCTTTACCGGAAGAATCATTTTCCGTGTGCTTTGCAGTAGGAATATAGTACAGACAGTCCTTATATGTCTGGCCTGACTTTATCGCCATAACACCGTAACGGCGGTCAGAGTCAACTATAACTCCGTCACCGTTGGGAGATTCTCCTGTAGTATCATTATTTATACCGCCGTCAAATACTACCTCATAATAGCCTTCGGTATATACGGCATAAAGAGAAAGATGAGTGTTTCTTAAAGGTCCTGAGCCTTCCACTCCCTCACCGGGATCTATATAGTCATCGTCAAATATATACTGCCAACCGTATTTGTTGTCATGACTTACATAATTTACGTTACCGCGTGAATCGTAGTATTTCCAACCGACCCAAGCCGCCTCTGTGTTCTTTGCTGCCACAAGACAGGGATTGAAGTCAATACAAATCCTTGGATCATTATCATCATCAAGATAGTCAACTACCCTACTTGTTTCCTTGTCGTATATAAGATCAGGAGAGGTTTCGCTGAGTTTGAAGAGATCCTCCATAGGCAGTTTCTCAGAAAGACAGATTACTCCTCCCTTGTTATACATCCTTACTTCATACCCATAAGCGGCTGAGTGATTACAGTGTTGGCAAGTCGCGTAGTCTCTCTGCTCGCCGTCGGTCCAGGTTAAAGGATAGTAATTACCGTTATCATCCTTATGATCACACCACCAACGCCAGTTAGCAACAATCTGTACATCACTTTCGTACTGATGAACTGCATCGCCCCAACCTTCTTCAGGAGTAAAGGTCTTGAGGACATCCTTGCCGTTCTCATCCTTAACCATCATTCCCCAACCCTTGAAGGAATAGTTGGGTCGGGTAGGCACAGGGAAGCCGCCGACGATGGTGGCGATAGAGTCGCCCTCAGCTATACCGTAGCTTAAAGCATAACCGCTTTCCTGAGTTGCAGGATCTGTTGTATCGTCGTTGAGATTAAATACAATCTTATAGGGTGTAGCCTTCCATCTTGCATCCAACGTCACATTTTGATCAAAGGCGTAAGGCTGTGTACCCCAAGTGCCAATCCAATAAAGATTAGTATAATCACCTATCTGCCATCCTGTAAATGCATAGTCAGCTCTGGTAGGTGCAGGGTAACCGCCTATAACATCTTCAAAAAGCTGTCCCTTGAGAAATTTATATGTTGTTGTGTAACCGGAAGGTAATGTTCCGCCGTTAACCCTGAGGGTCAAAGTATATTCTGGGTTCGGTGTATACTCCGCCTTAAATACCGTACTGCCGACAGGATCGGGTCTGTATCTGCTGGTTGCCCAGGTTGAAGCGGTATATATACCGCCCTTAACACCGTTATTGTACACTCGCCAGCCAACGAAGGTGTAACCGGGCAAGGTAGGTATGGGAATGGTTGGGCTGATTGCATCTGACAAAAGATCGTTATACTGAATATTTACTACAGTATTAACTCCGTCAGGCATCTTACCGGGCTTTGCAGGTGTCAATGTATCGTCCCGTCCCGGATCAAAGGTTATTGTATATGTCTCCTTGCTGTATATAGCATGGAGTGTATAGTTCTGTGTAGAAGAAAATGTGGTATCAGGTTTTGATGCATGGGGATCTGTAGACCATCCGAGGAATTGCGAACCCGACATTGTTGCCGTAACATTCGGAGTAAAGGTAACGGCAGCACCTTCGTTTGTGGTATTGGTCTCATATGAAACCCTTGTATCGGTCTGGGATTGATTATTTACGGTAATAGAACCGCCGTTTGCGTTATATGTAACGTTTATTCGCTTTTTGTTGAAATCACCGCAGACCTTACACTTATACAGATCATAACCGCTACCTGTGGTAAATGTTTCCCATGCACGGTCGTGAGCGATCTTAGGTAACGTTGTTGTGATCGTTTCGTTACAGGTGTTACACTTTTCAGTTTTTGTTCCTGTCTGTGTACAGGTAGCTGGAACGGTACTTATTAAAGTCTTTGAACTGTGCAGACATTCCCACCTTGCCACCATAGTAGCACTTTCATCTATAGTGTAGTAATTGTTTTCCCAGTTGTTTTCGGTAAGACCGAATGTACCGTTGTTATAATCATAATACAGGAACTTGTATCCATCTCTTACTGGAGTAGGAAAAGAGCTGTTAAAAGCATCCTTGTAGGATTGACCATACTTAACTGTATATGTTTTCGTGTTTGATCCGTTGATCTTACCGCCGTCGGCATTAAGGGTCAACGTATGTGTGTGTGCCTCCCAGTCAGGCAAAAGTTGAAAAGCCCAATTAAGTCCCTGTGCTCCGTAAACGTAGCTGCCGGAGTTTCCTGTGACAAAATCGTCATAAGATATGTACGTAACCGGCCAATAAGTACCTGTGTTATTTGTAAATGAAGGTACAGTGGTTGTGGTAGCAGCACCAAACTTTGAGATATCAAAACCAACGAGATCATAACCTGTACGCTTCAGGTTATTTGCAAGGTCGGTATAACAAGCTGCATTTTGGGTTTCCAAAACGTTTTTTAAAGAAGCTCCGGTGTCAAGAGAGTTAAATCCGTTAGCCTTATAGGTTCCTCCGCTAAAGGTATTCCAATAGGAAGAGAAGTTTGCATTAACACCGGAGTCACCGACATAGACCCATAATTGAACAGACACCTGTGCTGCATCAACATACAATGCAAAGCTGTTTATAACACCAAAAATCATAAGAAGAGCCATAATAAATGTTATAACACGCTTGATTGGATGTATATACTGTGTGTTTGTCATTATTATCAACTCCTCTCCTGAAAATTTTATGCTGCTGCCTTTTAAATTATTAATTTTATGTTCACAGTCATATGGGCACAACTATAACTATAACTATACCTATAGTTACTCGTAATTATATCTTACCACTTATTCCTAATTATGTCAACCCTATATTACAAAATTATTAACAGGCTAAAAGGCAATTGCTATTTATAATAAAAAGGAAGATTTTCGTTCTTTACGAAAATCTTCCAGAAATAGCTCTACAGCTATTCTCTATTCAATTCCGTCCCAGCAGTAGGTACAAAGCTTCTCACGAGGCAATCCGGTTGCCTCAACGAGATCCTCAACGGTGGGATAACGCAGGGTCGTAAAGTGCATAAGCTCACAAATACGGTCAACCATCCTCTGATATTTCTCGGTTGTGGGGTCTGCGTATTCGGCTATAGTTGCCTCGTCGGGTTCCTTTCCCTCAAGCTCAGCTATAACTCGTCGTGTAATAAGATCCATCTCGGAGTTGGAGCGGGAGAAGGATAGATATTTGCAAACGTACATAAGAGGAGGACATCCGAGACGGACGTGAACCTCCTTGGCACCGCTCTCATAGAGAAAATCGGTGGTCTCTCGAAGCTGAGTTCCGCGAACGATTGAATCGTCAATAAGCAGAAGCTTCTGTCCGTCGATAAGGTCATGTATTGCAAGCAGCTTCATCTTGGCGATAAGCTCGCGCTTGGACTGATTTGGGGGCATAAAAGATCTGGGCCAGGTAGGAGTATACTTGATAAAGGGTCTGGCATAAGGAATCTTTGACTCATTGGCATAGCCCACGGCGTGAGCAATACCCGAATCGGGAACGCCTGCTACGATATCGGGATCGACAACGCCCTTGTCCTTGCGTGCAAGTATCTTACCGCAATTATATCTCATCTTTTCAACGCTGATACCCTCATAGGATGAGGAGGGATAGCCGTAGTATACCCAAAGAAACGCACAAATCCTCATATCCTCACCGGGCGTCACCAGGGTCTTTACACCGTCTGCGGTCAAAACCACGATCTCGCCGGGGCCAAGCTCTTTATAGGCTTTATAGCCAAGATTGAGATGGGTAAAGCTCTCTATACTTGCACAGAAACCGTCCTCCTTCTGTCCGATAACGATAGGAGTTCTGCCGAGGAGGTCGCGGGCGGCGTATATGCCCAAGGGGGTAAGTATAAGCATACTCAACGAACCGTCAATGATTTCCTGAGCGTACTGTATACCCTCAATGAAGTTCTCCTTCTGGTTAATAAGAGCGCAGACAAGCTCAGTGGGATTGACCTCACCGTTAGTCATCTCAAAGAAATGTGTAGCAGGAGAAATGTACTTTTCAAGTATTTCATTAACATTATTGATCTTGCCTACCGTAGTAAGCGCAAAGGAGCCGTGGTGTGAACGGATAAATATAGGCTGAGCCTCGTAGTCGGATATACAAC
>JAZNKU010000372.1:0-4241 GCA_045578685.1 Eubacteriales bacterium | reverse complement strand
ACGGAATCACACTCTACCTTTGCAGTCTTGCCTTCCTTGTCCTTTATAACAACGTAGCCGTCGCCGATCTCGGAAAGGGCAGTCTCGAGGTGTACTGCCACATCGTTTGCCTTAAAGTAGTCACGGAGGTAACTGGTATTGGCAAGGCAAACGCCCTTGGTAGTGATAAGGTCATCCTGCATCTCAACGATGGTGGGAGTCTTGCCCTGAAGGTGGAGATCATATGCGATCTCACAGCCTGTAAGACCGCCGCCGATAACAACAACCCTGTCGCCTACAGTCTTGTTACCGAGGAGGTAGTCTACTGCTTCGATAGCTGTATCTGCTCCCTTGACGGGGATAGACCTTGCCTTAGCGCCTGTTGCAACGATGATCTCGTCTGCCTCAAGGCTCTTTACGTCGGCAATCTCGGTGTTCATCTTAACCGTGATAGGAAGCTTAGACACCTCGCGGATATACCACTTGATAAGGTCACGGTCCTTTTCCTTAAAGGAAGGAGCGGCAGCAGCTATAAACACACCGCCAAGCTTATCGGTCTTTTCGTAAAGTGTGACCTTGTGTCCTCTCTTGGCACAGAGGATAGCCGCCTCCATACCGCCGATACCGCCGCCGATAACGGCAACCTTCTTTGCCTTCTTTGCAGGCTTAACGCTGTACTTCTTTGACTGCATAGTCTCGGGGTTAAGAGCACAGCGTGCCAGACCCATGGTATCGGTAAGATCCTGGGTGTTTGCGTGACCCTTGGAGGATGAGAAGTTAAAGCATCCGCTATGGCAGCAGATACAGGGCTTAATATCCTCAAGTCTGTCCTCGAGGAGTTTTGTTATCCACTGGGGGTCGGTTAAGAACTGTCTTGCAATACCCACACCGTCAAGTCTGCCGTCAGCTACAGCCTTGGCACCAATCTCAGCATCCATACGTCCCGCACAAACTACGGGAATGTCAACGAACTCCTTGATATGAGCTACGTCATCAAGGTTACAGTTCTCGGGCATATACATCGGAGGATGCGCCCAGTACCAGGAATCGTAGGTACCGTTGTCGCAGTTGAGCATATCGTAGCCTGCATCCTGCAGGTATTTTGCCGCCTTTTCGGACTCGGGCATTGCTCTGCCCACCTCGTCATACTCTTCACCCGGCATAGCACCCTCGCAGAAGCCCTTCATCTTGGACTCTACAGAGTAACGAAGAGATACGGGGTAATCCTCACCGCAGCTTTCCTTGATAGCCTTTACTACCTCGGTGGCAAAGCGGTATCTGTTCTCAAAGCTTCCGCCGTAATCGTCGGTACGCTTGTTGAAGAATTCTATACTAAACTGGTCAAGCAGATAACCCTCGTGTACTGCGTGGACCTCAACACCGTCAACTCCTGCGTCACGGCAGAGTTTTGCCGTCTTGGCAAAAGCCTCAATGTTCTCATGGATCTGCTCCACGGCCATCTCGGGACAGATTATATCGTGAGCCCAACGGGAGGGTTGGGGACTGGGAGATGCCAGCTCGTGGTTGGTATCTATAATAGGCTTGATAAGAGTACGGGTGAACTTGTTTCTATGTAAGGGTGCAACAAGCTCGGTTATAGCCCAAGAGCGTCCCATACCTGCGGTAAGCTGAACAAAGAGCTTTGCACCTGTCTTATGGATCTCATCCATAAACTCCTTAAGCTCATCAAACATCTTGGGATTCTGCCAGAGCCACTTTCCCCAGAAGGTATCTCTGAGCGGTGCTATACCGGGAATGATAAGACCTACATTGTTGTTAGCTCTCTCTAAAAAGAGTTTTGCCGCTTCCTTGTCAAAATGGCAACCGCCAAGCTCAAACCATCCGAACAGGGATGTTCCGCCCATGGGACACATAACTATGCGGTTTTTGATCTCTACGTTACCTATCTTCCAGGGAGTAAATAACGCTTCGTATTTCTGATCCATATTTATCTCCTATTTGTTGAGTTTTCAATAATTTTATTATACTATTTTCGGAAATTAAAGTCAATATTTTAATATGTCGTTTATAGTATTAAAAGCTTCAATTAGTCTTTTACGGTCTATCTCGCTTAAAGTCTCGATTCTTTTTGAAACAGCATCCTCGGACATTTTCATATAAACCTCAGCATGGGTTACCCCTTTTTCGGTAAGATGTAATTCAAGAATCCTTCCATCTGTAGGACAGTTATTTCTTACAACAAAGCCTTCTTTAACATGCTTTCTTACGACCCTCGCTATATGGCTTCGGTCTATGCCCAAGAGTTTAGAAAGATTAGCGGCAGTATATCCGTCGTGTAAATACAACTCAACCAAAATCCTGTTACTAGTCACGGAAGAATCGACGTTCAGATATGAATTTGAAAACAATTCCATCGGCTGCAAATATGTACGGTTGAAGAGGTTAAAACCCGGAATTTTGCTTTGGTCTATAACCCCCCGTTTTCCCTTTTTGCTCATAATACACCTCAAAAAATAAGATTGTGGCGTAAAGCCACAATATCATTATATATCTTATCGGTAAATAAGTCAATATTCGACCCGAAGTTAGAAATTGAAATGAAACAATACAAACAATATATTTCTTAAATCGTAGTGCAATGCCACAGTCTGTCATGATGATGCAATATTCATAGATTGTGGCGTGAAGCCACAATCTCTTTAATAAGACATTATTTTCGTCGTGCCCGACATACCTGTGATAGTATTCTCCTGTGCCTGACGGCGCATATCGTTATCGACTGATGTTGGCGCGATCCTTTTTGGTGCGGGTCGTGGTCTCTATCCTGCAAGGATTCAACAAAAATATCAGAAAAGACATTTGTAATATCGGAAAAAGATCAAAAGCTATAACGGGAAGGGAAACTCGTTATTTCCCTCGCCGTTATAGCTTTATGGAAAATCCTATTCTATCGTAGTTATTACGCTGACGAAAAGGATTTCACAGGATATCATTTTTTCAACCGAGAGATGCTTTCGCATCTCACTTATCACCAGAATGTGGGGTTCTGACCGGGATCGTAGTGGTCGAGAAGGTTGAGTGTTCCCTCTGTCCAAAGCAGACGGTATTCGAGAATACAGTTATAGAGATACTCACTTAACTTCATATATTCCTGCTGTTGTTCGTATGAGCCGTTCTTATAAACACTGTCGTAGGTAGCGCACTGCTTCATGTAGATCCAGGAAGCCTCACAGATAGTAAGACGTTTGAGCTGATCAGCATCCGCCTGAGCCTTTGCTTTTTCCCAAAGAGCATCTATACGATCCACTACCGCGCACACTTCATTGATATCGTAATATCCGTTAACGGGAGTATGGAAGCTGTGATGTCTGGAGTTACCAAGCTCAGAGATGATATCTATATACTCACGCATATACTTCCAGCCTGCACCGAAGTTAGCCTCGAGGCAGTTATCAAGACGATAATAATACTCTTCCTCACTCATAAAGGGATCCATATAGATCATAGAGAGCATATAAGCACGAACGTTACCAAAGTCGGAGTGAACTTCGGGCTCCTCTCCGTTGGGAAGATCCTCGCCGTAGAATACCGAGTTCATAAGCATTTCTCTTGCTCCGCCGTCTGCGAAGAAGCGTACGTTCTCAAGAAGAGAATCCCAGTCGGGCTGAGGAGTCATAAAGTACATAAATCCGCCGGAGTGATCCCATACGGTACAGCCACCGTCCGAGATCTCGTCCCAACCGTGGTAATACTCAACGAGAGATTTGTTGAGATCGCAGGTGGTGTCGGTATATGCATGACCGCAACAGTTCTTAACGGTGAAGAACTCAAGAACGATATTGTCTCTCAGTTCGATGCCCTTAGGAGGCTTCACACAGTACTCGTAAGCACCGGTCTGTATCATAACTCCGGGATAATCCTCAGCTATAGCATCACTTACTGCGTTTACAAGACAAACCAAGGTTGCGGAGCGGGAATTGTACTCGGTGTAGATAGCTGCACAATCAGCGCAACGGCAGTAGGATTGGCTGTCGTTGATACCGATACCTACCATAGCAAGGGTAGGATGCTTGTCAAGATACTTCTTTACGTTTGCGATAATGGTAGCTATGTGATCGGGATCACTCATACAGGGGGTTGACTCGTGAAGAAGATTATCGTCACCGTCATCAAAATTGTAGGTAAGCCACATACTGATGTTGTATGAATCAAAGTCGATATAGCTTCCGTGGCCGTTAACACTGCCCTTCATATAGAAGGTACGTCTGCGGTACCAGGTCAGATCCTTGTGATAATAGCCG
>JAZNKU010000371.1:0-3727 GCA_045578685.1 Eubacteriales bacterium | reverse complement strand
GATTCTTAACGCTTGCGGAAAGAATAAGGACATTCGTAAAGCAAACAGTAAAGAACCAGATGATTATGATGTAGATTTATATAATTGCCTAAAATTAGTACGCAACAAAATTGCTGAAGAAAAAGGTGTTATGCCGTTTTTGTCTTGTATGGTTGATGACTGCATAAAGAGCGGTAAAACTGTTCAGGAGGGCGGTGCTGTATACAACTTCACGGGTCCGCAAGGATTTGGAGTTGCAAATATGGCAGATGCTTTGTATGCTATAAAGAAGCTTGTTTTTGAAGAAAAGCTTATTTCCAAAGAAACTCTCGAGGCAGCCCTTGCAGCAAACTTTGAAGGCTACGAGAAGGAAAGGCTTATGCTTCTCAACCGTTCACCCAAGTTCGGCAACGACGACCCCGAGGTTGACGAAATGGCATACAGAGTTCTTCACAGCTTCTGGAGCGAATGTAAGAAATATAAGTCTATCCGCGGTCAGGAGTATTCAGGTGCATGCTCGCTTCTCAGCGGCGGTATCCATTACGGACAGCATACCTGGGCAACTCCCGACGGACGAAAAACCGGAGAGCCTCTGGGTAACTCTATCGGTCCCCGCCCCGGTATGGATAAGTCAGGCGTTACCGCAATGCTGAATTCTGTTGCCAAGCTTCCTCTTGATCTTGGTTTAGGCGGTACTACCTGCAACGTGACCCTGCCCACTACCCTTATCTCAACCCCCGAGACAAGACAGGATATGGTAGATGCCTTCAACGTATTCCTTAATAACGGCGGTCAGCTTGCACAGATCACCACCGCCTGTGTTGAGGATCTTATCGATGCAAAGGTACATCCTGAAAACCACCCTGATCTTATAATCCGTATCGGAGGATTTTCGATCAAATTCGTTGAGATGTGCAGTGAGGATCAAGACGAGGTTATAAGCAGATATTCTGCTTGATTATAAATGATTTCAATTTAAGGAGAAAATATATGAAAAGATTTTTAGCATTCATTCTTTGTCTTATGATGCTTACATCTTCTTTGGTTTTTGTCAACGCTGAGGAGCCCGAGACACCCAAGACAAACGACGAGCAGATCGTTGTTGCTTATTTCAACGCCTCTGCATACCCCGGTCAGAAGGACTTCACCAACATCGACGTTCTTAACTACCATCCCGCACATATCGAGGCAAGTGCTTTTGGGTATTCGTCAGGTCCTATCATTACCCACACCCACACAGCACAGCTCAACACCTGGAAGGAAAGAGCTTATAAACAGAATCCTGATATCAAGTTCGTTTTCACCGTTGCCAACGGTAACATTCAGGTTTTCGAGAGCTGGTTCAGCAGCCCTGCACGTGCCAAAACTCTTGCTAATGAGATGCTCTCAATTATCGAGACCAACGGCTTTGACGGACTTGACATAGACTATGAGTTCCCTCAGGGAGGTAACAATCCCAAAGCTAACTATGTTAAGTTCATGCAGTATATGCGTGAAGGCTTTGATAAGCTTTCTGAGAAGAACGGTAAGGAGTATATCCTCTCTATGGCTGTTCCCGCAGGCGACTGGGCATTCAGCCTGTTTAATATGCCCGAGCTTGCAAAGTATGTAAGCTACTTTAACATCATGAGCTATGACCTCCATGTAGGTAACGCTACCAAGGGTATTACTCACCATCACACCAACCCCTGCGCAGACCCTACCCCCGGTTTTGAGGGCGGAAGTGTAGAGGAAGACATCGTACTTTACCGTGAAATGGGTATTCCCGATGACAAGATAGTTGTTGGTATCGGTATGTACGGCCGCCGCTGGACTAATGTTCCCAACATTAACAACGGTCTTTACCAGAGCGGTACTATTGACGAGACCACAAACGAGGCTTATCTGCATTATTCTGTTATCAAGTCTGCATACGAGAATAAGAAGGGTTACGTTAAGTATTGGGATGACGTAGCCAAGGCACCCTATCTCTATAATGCCGAGCAGGGTGTATTCATCACCTATGACGATGAGCAGTCTGCAGAGATCAAGTGTCAGCTTGCAGCTACCGAGGGTGTACGCGGTGTAATGGTATTTGACTATGTTACCACCGACGGCATCGGCTTCTTCGATAAGGTTCAGACCTGGCTTGACAAGTATATGCATTCTCATGCATACACCTCCGAGGTAACCACCGAGCCTACTTGCGGTGAAGAGGGTGTTATGACCTATACCTGCCAGTGCGGTGACAGTTACACCGAGGCGATCCCCGTAACCGATGAACATAACCATGTCGAATGGATCGTTGACACCGAGCCTACCTACGATTCCTACGGTCTTGAGTTCAGCATCTGTACAGTATGCGGATTTATAGCATATAACGAGCTTCCGATCAAGGAGTACGTTAACCCCTTTAAGGACGTAAAGGAAAGCCACTGGTTCTACGATGCGGTAGAGTTCTGCGTTAAGGCAGGCTACGTTGCAGGTATGACCGAGGACACCTTTGCTCCCAACAACAACCTTACCCGTGCACAGTTCCTTATGATGCTTGCTAAGGCAGACGGAGCTGACCTTGAGCAGTATAAGGGTGTTGATTCCGGCTTTGAGGACGTTAAGCCCTCTCATTGGTTCAACGAGGTAGTATGCTGGGCGGTTGAGAACGGCTATACCAGCGGTCTCTCCGAAACCAAGTTCGGACCCAATAACAACATTACCCGTGCACAGCTTGCAAGATTCTTCTACGTTTACGTTGAAAAGAACGGTATGGACGTTTCCGAGTCTGCAGATCTTGCCGAGTTCCCCGATGCAAACAAGGTACAGAGTTGGGCGGAGGTACCCGTAAAGTGGGCTGTTGCAAGAGGCTTTATCGCAGGTATGAACGGTAAGCTCGAGCCTAACGGTAACTCCACCCGTGCTCAGGCCGCACGTATTATGATGCTTGTTGCACAGGCTGAGTTTGTTTATGCAGACCCCTATCACAGATTGTTCGAATCATACCCCGAAAAGCTTATGTTCTTCACTGATTTTGAGAATATCGAGAATGTAAGCCGTATGGATCTCTTCTTCTGGGGCGAAAGCCAGGTCGAGCAAATTGAGTTTATCCCCGACTATGACAACATGATCTATACTTATATCTATAACGCCTCCGACATTGCTTCTGTGATCAAGAGCTACTTTGGTATTGATTTTGACTTTACGGCGGTTGCAGGCAGACAGGATGCTGTTGAGATCGTATACGATGCGGAGGCAGATGCAGTTACCGTTATCTACTACGGTGGCTTTGGCTTTGGCGGTCCTTCTCCCATATACGAGGGCTACGAGCAGATAGATGAAACTCATTTTGTTATCAACTATTCCGAGTTTGAAAGCGATTGGAAGGGTCAGCTTGACGTTGAACTTGTTGACGGTAACTACATCGTAACAGCTAAGAGATCATTTAGATAATACACACAACGGATGCCCTATGGCATCCGTTCAGCGTTGTCGATAAACCTATCGACACGCTGTCAGGCTTCGAAAAAGGAAGTGGCGGTTTCCGTCAAATCGACTCGTCGGCGTACTAAGTACGGTAGAGACGATTTGGCGGGAAAGTGTGAAAGGACGGTATAAACTCAATGTTTATGCCGTCCTTGAATGCTTATCAGACTTCAATGGGAAAGCTGATGAAAAAACTCAAACCCGGCAATTGTGGGAGAAATATACTGTGTAAATATTTCTTTTCACACGTCCGACCGACTTTTTCGACAGTCTGAACGGATGCCCTATGGCA
>JAZNKU010000370.1:0-3469 GCA_045578685.1 Eubacteriales bacterium | reverse complement strand
CCTTTTCTATACGATGCATTTTCAAATATCTTTCTATTATATATTTAAATTCAGGAATTTTTTTTGGAAAATCGTTGACAATTACAACCTCGTATGGTACAATTACCATGTATCATTGTAGAATAGAATAGGTGTGGACTGTCAAAATGCATTTGAACAAAATGTTAACAACTATTCGGTTTCACAGATACACAAAGGAGGAAATAATACATATAATTACTTTTCGGAATGAATGATCCAACGACATTTTGATAATTACCTTAAAGCGGGAATCATTTATTTCTCAGAACAATACCGTAGAGATGATAAGCATATATTTTCTCACTTTTCGGAATAGATATGTTCCGAAAGGCGGCTTTTATTCCCGTAAGGGGAGAACGGTTTATCATTTCACCGTCAGCAGTAAACGAAGAAAGCTGCCGACGAGCATCGGTAGGCATAGGTCAGTTGCAACGGAGTTGCAAATGAGTTATGATCGCCTTTGGCGAGTTATGGTACAAGTAGTTATGAACAGCTTCGCTGTGTTATGAGTGCTTCGCACACTTACACGGTGATCATATCATAACGAAAGTCGCAGGCTTTCTCATAACGCTTGGCAGAGCCAAGCTCATAATGTTTGGCGATAGCCAAATTCATAACTTATAACCTATGTTTCCCGTTCCCCCGGTACACGGAACGGACTCGAAACCAGCATAGAAGAACCGACACCGTTCGATTGATCTATGCCTTATTCGATTAACCGATGAGACATTCTTCACATAGATAAAATCTTATGAAAGGAAAAAAGAAAATCATGAGTAAATTCAAAAGAGCGTTATCAGCATTCCTTGTATTGGTAATGCTCGTTGGTATGATTCCTGGTTTGGGCATTACTTCCAATGCACTAACCCTTAACTATTGGGTGTATATCGGCGATATGACAAGTTATAATTTCAAGCATGGCTGGGCATTCGCTAGTCCTTGGATGGCAGGTGCATTTTCTACCACGTCGGGTACCTTTGGTGGTACATTGGGTGGAAGTTCTAGTAATGCATACAAGGATTTGTTTAATCCAAATTTCTCAAGAACTGGCTATACCTTTTCCGGTAATTATTATATCGGCGGCGGAGTATTGGGACAGGGAAATACTGTTTTGAACGGCAATACTGGTTACGGAGTCTTTGGCGCAGGATCTTCTGTATCATACAATAATAATACTGTATATTATTGTAATCCTATCTGGAACGCCAATACCTACACCATTAAGTACAATGCTAACGGTGGTTCGGGTTCAATGAGTAACACATCGGCTACCTATGACAGTTCGGTTAATTTGAGGTCCAACAGTTTCACACGTACTAATTATGTATTCAAAGGTTGGGCGACAAGCAGTTCCGGTTCTGTAAAGTACAGTAACGGACAGTCTGTTAAAAACCTTACTTCTGAAAATAACGGTACTGTAAACCTCTACGCAGTATGGGAATATTCTCCCTCGGAAACAACCACAACGGTTAAATTCGATCTTAACGGAGGTACTGCTTCTGGACTCAGTTCTCCCGTATCCTTAAGTTATAAATCTACCTCTACCGGCAATTTATTGTGGTATGATTTCTACAATTACAGCAGCAATAAAACCACTTTGGATAAGATTTTTGCAGCAACTAAAACCGGTTACCATTTAGGTTATTTCAAGTACACAACTCCTAGCTTAAATGACGGTATTACTGCAAACGTATTTAATTCCGGTAACGGTGCGTATATTGCTTCCTCTTATGTAGGTACAACTCTTACCATGACTGCCCAGTGGACTGCTAACACCTACACCGTAAAATACAACGGTAACGGTGCGACCTCGGGCAGCACGGCTGATTCGTCTCATACATACGACGAATCCAAGGCTCTTACATCTAACGGATTCTCGAGAACGAACTATACGTTCAAGGGTTGGAGTACAGATCCCAATGCAACATCTGCTACTTATACCAACGGACAATCCGTAAAGAACCTTACATCATCAAACGGTGGTACTGTAAATCTCTACGCAGTATGGGAGCAGACCGGCTACACCACAACCTTCGTGATCAACCCCGATGGAGGTACCGTAAACGGCTCGTCGAATTCCATTACGATAGCTTACAACAGTAACTCCAACGGTAACCTTTTGTGGTCTGACGTATATGCTGCAAATCCTTCTGCTTGGGACAGCATATTCAACGGCACAAAGTCCGGATATGTATTTGATTATCTTGAAGTTGAAGGTGTAGGCGTCGGTACAAATGCATTTACCAATCCGAATAACGGCGGATATCTTGCATCATCTTATGTTGGCGGAACTGTTAACGTTAAGATAAAGTGGAAAGTCGACAACCGTGTCACCATCACCCTTGCGGGCGGTTACAACACCAACGGCGTTACCAAGGAATTCCTTGTTGAACCCGGTACGGTTGTTGATTTCGGCAACGATCCTGTAAACGATTATAATATTGCATCGAATTATACAGGTACTGCCGCACCCAAGTTCATCGGTTGGTATGAGAGCTACAGCTCCACTACCGGTCAGGGCAGCGGCTGGAACAACGGCTCTGTTACCGCTACCGCAGATAAGACCTTCTACGCGGTATTCGGTTATCCCGTAGTTCTTGATGCTCACGGCGGTGAGTTCCCCGATGGCAGCGAGAGAAAAACAATATATGTATGTGATTACGGTTCCGATTCATACGGAAACATGAAAGCTGCATCAATGTATTTGTATGCGATGCCGGACTGGGGTTACGCTGATTTCGGTGTCCCCACAAGAGACGGTTACAGAAGACCTTTCTTGGGCGATGATACATCCAGAACCTTCTATATGCTGATGTATTATAATATGACACAGTATACAGTAGAAGGTAAGGAACAAAACCTCACTATCCACCCCGGACAGTATTCCGGTGCAAGTGTATACTACGAAACTATAGACGGATATCCTACCCCTGTATTCTATCAGCAGTGGGAACCCGCTATCAGCTATAACGCTAACGGCGGTTCCGGTTCTATGGATACCGAGTATGCTGAAGTTCATCTTGGTGATGATGATTGGAAGCATCCTCCGCTTGATCAGTATCATGATTATAAAATCAAGTCTAACGGCTTCACCAACGGTGACTCCGAGTTTATCGGCTGGAACACCAAGGCTGACGGCAGCGGTACCTCCTACAGTGCAGGTCAGAGCGTAAACTTCTCAACACCTACTACTCTCTACGCACAGTGGGAAGAGGCAGAGAAGATCAACGTCACCTTCTATGAAAACGACGGTACCGGCGGTTCTTCCGTTGCATCCTACACGGTAGGCTCCACTTTCGGAACACTTCCCACTCCTACAAGAGAAAACTTTGTATTTGAGGGTTGGTATGATGCTTCCCACGGCGGTACTAAATACACTACCTCCAGCATAGTTCCCGGTACCGATATGGCACTTTGGGCACGTTGGGCTATCGAGCAGAATGCTACT
>JAZNKU010000369.1:0-2845 GCA_045578685.1 Eubacteriales bacterium | reverse complement strand
CAGAACGACATGGCTACGATCCGACTTCGTAGTAATCGTGGATCTGCTCTTCGTTTGTAAGCAACCGCTCGATATAGCCTGCGGTCAAGCTGGAGCCTACCTCGATGGAAACGGTAACAGGATCTGCGCCGTTACCCTCGGGACCGGGATGAAGGGTGACAGTTTTATCACCGTCATCTTTTGTACCGTTTTCATTCCATACATATTTCAGAGGACAAACAGAATTAGCAAAGTTATTCATAGTATCATGGTTTACTTTGCCGTTATCGTGTCCTTCTTCCATAAACTCAACGGCACCTATGTATGCCTGAAAGTTTCCGGAACCCATATTCCACGCCTCAAGGCTGTAACCTTTACGGTATACGGAATTAAACAGGGTAACCATAAGCTCATCCATATCAGGCGTACGGGTACACATGATCTCGCCGTCTATATAGGGAACGCCAAGATAATCGTCCCAATACTGACCCTCCATATTAAAACCGTTGTCAGTGCCGCCTTCTCTGTACATACGGATCTCGATATCGCCGGAATAACCGTCGGGAATAAGAAGATCCTCTTCCGGAATCTGATATTCATAGTCCAGGTTATCCTGCTCAAATCTGGTATAATGGTATTCACCGCCGTTAAGATTGATCTTAAAGGTTCTTAGCCTCTTACGGGTCAGATCCTGGTACTCTCCGTTTATTTTCACCTGAGGTACCAGCTCTGCTGAATGAGACGAAGAAATCGTATATGCGCCGATCTCAATGCCCAGAGGCGGTATCATACCGACAAGCATTACCATAGTCAATATAAATGATAATACTCTTTTAAATCTACTCATAGTAATTTTTCCTTTCGTAGAATTTTTTTGGAGATATTTTTTATCGGTTCTGCAGTGACCGACAAAAGGGTCGGCGGTTATCTCCGGACCGCCTCTATGTGAACACAAAGGGAGAATTAATAATGATTCATTGATTCTCAATCCTCAATTCTCAATCCCTAATATAATATAATGGAAGATTTTCGTCACAGGACGTATTCTTCCCTGCCACGGTTCACCGCGACACCTCCTTGTTTTTTGGTGAAGGAGGTTCTAAAATTGAGAACCGAGAATCAAGAACCAAGAACTATTCCTTTGTGATTAAAAGGGGATGATTTCAGGTGTTTTTCTGCACAGGGTATTCCCTGCACACCCTTCCTGAATACCGTATTATTACGGATATATTAGCATTTGGGCATAGCTATGCCATAATATTCCATAATGATACATAATAATATTAGCATATATTACTTCTAATGTCAACATCTGCAGCAAGGTAAGATATTAGCAAATGGTAAACAATAAACAAACATGAGTGTTTTATCATATGCTACGCAATATTCGGTACACCCGATGATCCCGCTGTAAAACACAAGATGTTTTACTATGAAAAACGCTAAAATAAAAACAGCCACCTTTTTGGTGACTGTTTTTATTTTAAAAGTAGATTACGCTGTGTAAACGTTTACGCACTTTCTGTTCTTTGCGGTCTTCTCGAACTTTACAACGCCGTCGCAAAGTGCGAAAAGGGTATCATCAGAGCCACGACCAACGTTAACGCCGGGATGGATGTGAGTACCACGCTGTCTAACAAGAATGTTACCAGCAACAACAGACTGACCGTCAGCTCTCTTTACACCAAGTCGCTTGCTTTCGCTGTCACGACCGTTCTTGGTAGAACCGACACCTTTTTTATGTGCAAAAAACTGCAATCCGATTCTTAACATTTCAAATACCTCCGTATGTTTTGATTGAGGACTTTAGTCCTCTTCGACCTCGTTGACGTCTATATATTCATAGTAGTCATCGAGCATGCTCATGAGTTCGAGATAGTAGGCCTGCATTATTCCTGCAACGGCAAACTGACGCTTCTCATCCTCGCAGAACTCGGGGAGTGCATCCATAGCCGTAACTGTTATCCTGTTAGCATCTCCGTCGATCTTGTAATCAACATTGGAGCTGTAGGACACCTCGATGGAATTAGCGACCAACATAGTCATAGATGATATCGCGGCGCATACAATGTCGTTTCCTGCCTCGTCAAACAGAGCGTGGCCTTCCTCGACGAACTTGTAATACACACCGTTCCTTTTATAGAACGTGATATTGACCATCTTTTAGCCTGCAATCTTGGTGATCTGAACCTTGGTATAAGGCTGGCGGTGACCGATCTTCTTCTTCTCGCCCTTCTTAGGCTTGTACTTGAGAATGTGGATCTTCTTACCCTTACCGTTCTTGATTACGTTAGCGGTAACGGTAGCACCCTTAACGGTGGGATTGCCTGCGGTGAACTTGTCACCGTCGCGAACTGCGAGAACCTTATCAAAGGTAACCTCGTCGCCTTCGTTTACGTCGAGCTTCTCGATGAAGAGAATATCGCCCTCGTTAACCTTGTACTGCTTTCCGCCTGTTTCGATAATTGCAAACATGCCAACAGCACCTCACTTTCTTTAACGCCGACTTTACGGCAAAATCGCTAACACAGGCGCAGATCTAACTGCTTTTGGTGCCTGTACATTAAGCGTCATAGTATTATAGCACAAGGCATATGTCAATGTCAACAGCCTTGTGCTATGTTTTCAAATTATTAAAAAATACGGCATCAAAACAGTCGGTCGTTATGATTTATATATACCGCCGTATTTCTTGAGACTGCGGTATGCGTAAATCACAAAGTGCTTTGCCGCCTTGAAGAAGCCTACCCCTGCACAGCGGTAGGTACGCCACTGCATCTTGACCGCATAGAACTTGTTGCCCGACTTGCTCTTGGAGCTTATCTGATAGATAAGCAGGGGCTCGTCTATACCAACGGCAAAGCCG
>JAZNKU010000368.1:0-6452 GCA_045578685.1 Eubacteriales bacterium | reverse complement strand
GGCAGTATCATATTTAAGGTAGACGAGGGTGCTACAACCCTGCTTTACTATAAATACAGAAGAAAGTTCGTTGCACAGAACGGCGGTGATGGCAAGGCTTCGAAGTGGCACGGAGCAAACGGCGAAGACCTTACACTTCTTGTTCCCAGAGGAACGCTTATTAAGGATGCCGAAACCGGTGCTATAATCAAGGACATGTCAGATTGCGACGAATTCCGCGTTCTCAAGGGAGGTCGCGGTGGCTGGGGTAATAAACATTTTGCTACACCCACTCGACAGATTCCCAGATTTGCGAAAAGTGGTATCAAGGGTGAGGAAAAGGAAATTGCCCTTGAGCTTAAAATGATAGCTGACGTAGGTCTTATCGGACTTCCTAATGTCGGCAAGTCATCTATACTTTCTGTAATAAGTGCATCAAGACCCAAAATAGGAAACTACAACTTTACAACCCTCTCACCTAACCTCGGTGTGGTTAAGGTTAGGGATAATGATGGATTTATAGCCGCTGACATTCCCGGTCTTATTGAGGGAGCAAGCGAGGGTGCGGGCTTAGGGCATGAGTTCCTTCGTCATGTTGAGCGTTGCAGATTGCTTTTACATGTTGTTGATATTTCGGGTCAGAATCTCAATAATCCCATTGATGATATCGAGCTTATCAATAATGAACTTGTGAACTACAGCGAGGCTCTTGCGGATCGTCCTCAGATCATAGTTGCCAATAAATCTGATATGATCGATAAGGAGATCGTCGATATTGACGCGTTTGAGGCATATGTTGAGGACATGGGATATGAACTTATATATGTTTCGGCTGCTACCAGAGATAATATTGATAATATGATCGATATGGTATGGGACAGACTGAAGCTTCTTCCTCCTACCCAGGTGTTCGAATCGAACTATGTTGAACCCGAGGTGTTCGACGATAGCAAGGACCATGATGTTACCATTACAAATGTTAACGGTGTTTATGTTGTTGAGGGTGATTGGCTATATAAAGTAATGGGATCTGTGAACTTTGACGACCGAGAATCACTTTCATACTTCCAGCGTGTTCTTAAAAACAGCGGTGTTATAGACAAGCTTGAAGAGAAGGGTGTATGCGACGGAGATACAGTTAGTATTTATGATTTCGAATTTGATTTTATTAAATAGGTGAAGTATGAAAAAAATAATTATTGTTTTTGTATTGATTTTAACACTTTTATTATGTGCGTGTAATTCTAATGTTGATAAACCTTCTGTGCCTGTTATTGAGGAAGAAGAGAAATCCGATGTGATTGTTGAAGATTATATTTTCAGTGAGGAAACAGAATTTCCCGTTGGTGTTTCAGCTGAAATCTATATAACCGCCCCGAAGGTTACAGCTCCTATGTATGGTGAAAATGTAGATAAGTTTAATCGTCTTATCGATATGAGTATAGAAACTGTAAAAAATGAGTATCTCCACGATGTATCGATCGGAGAAGGATCTGAGGGTGCAGCTGCAACAAGCCGTATGATGACCTATGAAGTTTATACCGCTAAGGACGGACATATTTCCGTTATGCTCAAGGTAACAGTTTCTATAGCCGGTTCCGTCACCCCGACAGTTGCCTATAACTGTATAAACTTTGATCTTAAAGAAGGTAAAGTGATCTCTTTGGCTGAGGCTATAGGAGAGGATAAGATCGATGCTGTTAAGTCTGCAATCCTTGAACAGATGAAACAGACCCCCGAGAAATATTTTTCCGTCGACGATGATGCACTTGCAGGTGTTGATATAAGCAACTCATTTCTTGAGGATGAAGAAAAGCTATACATAGTGATCGGTGAATATACTATCGCACCCCGTTCTGCAGGTACACAGATATTTGAGATCAATAAGGGAGATATTGCGTAAATATGTTTAAGGTTGATTATTCCACCGATAACGGTGGGCTTAAGTCCCTCGTTATAGTCGACGATAAATATAAAATGAACTGGGTCGAAGGTGAAAAGACCTTTGGCGTACCCAATATTTTTCTTCAGACTCAATTTAACAGATTCGAGGGACTTTCTTTAGAATCTGTCGAAATTAACGGTGACAGCTGTAAGTCTGTATATGCGAATCATTTTATAAAGGTCAGTGTTGATAGATGTAACGGTGAGCGTTATACTGAAAAATATATTATTACTAACCTTTCTTCTAATGAAATATTCTTTCCCATGGATCGTACAGGCATAGATATGCCCTTCAATGATAACTATGAGGATGCAGAGACCTGCCTTACCCAAAAGTGCAATACCCACATCTGGTGCGGTGAAAATTCCGCATATATAATGGCGCTTCGCATGGGAGCAAGCGAGCTTAATGTTGGTATGTGTGTTACAAAGGGAAGCATTGGCGGTTATACCCAGACAACCCCTGCTTATGCTAAGAACGATCGTGGCGATTTTACTCTTAATTTCACTCCTTTTTCGCTTCTTCCCGGCGAAAGCTACGAATTTTCCCATGAAATGTTCATATTTTCCGATAGGGATGATTTTTATGCTAAGGCAAGAGGATTAGTTAATTTTATTGATGTCACAATGAATCATCAGACCGTTTTTATCGGTGAAAAGCTTGTGATTAGAGCGAAAGCACACGACAAAATCAAAAAGTATTCAGTATCATGCGGTGAAGCCAGAGTCAGAGGTAATATTCTTACCGTTGAGTATACACCTGAATGCGCCGGAGAAATTCGATTTGATATTGAGATCAACGGTAATAAGACCCATGCCCTTGTATATGTTTCTCCAAATCTTGACGAGCTTATTGAAAAGAGAATTGATTTTATTGTAAATAAACAGCAGTATCATAAAAAGGGAAGCCCTCTTGACGGTGCCTATATCCTTTACGACAACGAGACCGAGTCTGTATATTTCAATAATATGGTTGCAGATCATAACGCAAGTCGTGAAAGACTTGGCATGGGTATAGTAATTGCCAAGTATCTGCAGAAGCATAAAAACCATAAGTTTTATAATTCCTTGATGGAATATACAGAATTTGTTTTCAGAGAATTTGCTGATTGGAAAAGCGGTCAGGTGTATGATACGATAGGTAAGGATGCTACTCAGGTCAGACTGTACAATGCTCCCTGGGTTTGTGTATTCTGCTGCGAGCTCTATAATCTTACATCCGACAGGGAGTATCTTGAGGTAATGTTCCGTGTTATGAAGCATTATTATGATAACGGAGGAGACAGATTTTATCCTAACGGCATATCTATTGCAGAGCCTGTAAAGCTTTTACGCAAGGCTAAACTTACGGATCTTGCAGATAAGCTTTTTGCATACGCTAAGGCTCATACGGACAACATGATATCCTTCGGTACATTCTACCCCAAGCATGAGGTTGACTATGAACAGACGATAGTTACACCTGCAGTTACATTTATGCTTCAGCTTTATGAGTTGACAGGAGACAAGTCTTATCTTGATAACGCAAAGTTACATTGCGAAAACCTTGTTCGCTTTGATTCTTTAGCTCCCGACTATCATCTTTACGAAACACCCATAAGACATTGGGATGACTATTGGTTTGGTAAAGAGCAGACATTTGGCGATACTTTTCCCCATTATTGGAGTGTTTTGTCAGGCTGGGCGTATTTCCTTATGGGTAAGTCGGATAAGGCTAAAAAATACCTTAAAATGGCTGAGGATAATATACGTAACTGCCTATGCCTCTTTACTCCGGAAGGAAGAGGTTACTGTGCGTATCTGTATCCTGACCGTATTGGTTTAAAGCGTGGTAAGATCTTTGATGCTTATGCCAATGACCAGGATTTTGCACTCTACTTTGCAATGAAGCTTTTTGAGAGGATATGAAAATGAAAGACCCTAAGATTTATCTTGCTATTGATAATTGCTTCGGTTCAAAGCGTTGGACTGAGCCGAGAGAATGGATGGACACCATTAAGTCTCTTGGTGTGTATTATGTAGAAGCGAGCGCTGATACCGAATGCGATCCTCTGTATATGGGGGACGAATATATGAAAAAATGGATAGATAAGGTCAACATAGCTTCCGCAGAAACAGGCGTGAAGGTTGCAAATCTCTATTCCGGTCACGGAACCTATGCTACGCTCGGTCTCGCACATACAGATCCCGTAGTCAGAAACAGATTTCTTAACGATTGGCTTAAGCCTATGGTTGCACAGGCTAAGTCGGTAAATGCAGGTTTGGGCTTCTTCTGCCATGCTTTTTCCGACAGTGTGCTTCAAGATTCAAAAAGATATTACGAGTTCAAGGAAAACCTTATTAATGATCTTGCTGATCTTGCAGCATATGCTAAGTCTGTTTCATGCGGTCCTATAGGCGTTGAGCAGATGTATTCTCCTCATCAGATCCCCTGGACCGTTGACGGTGCATATGAGATGATAGGTGAGGTGTATAAGCGTAGCAGTGCTCCTTTCTATATCACGATCGATGTAGGACATCAGAGTGGGCAGCGCAAGTTTCCAAGGCTCTCAAGATCTGAAATAGCCGATGCCCATAAGAAGTGGATAGAAGGCGATAAGCTTCCCGCACTATGGCTTGGAACGGTCAAGGCGTTTGATGTTTTCGAAAATGCAACAGAAATGACCGATGAAGTTCTTGATGCAATCGAAGCTGAGATGGATGCACATGAATATATGTTTGCTCCATATAAAGATGGAGATCCTTATAAATGGCTTGAAAAACTGGGTGGTTATTCGCCTATAGTCCATCTTCAGCAGACTAACGGCACCTCATCGGGACACCAGCCCTTTACAAAGGAATGTAATGAAAAGGGAATAATCAAGGGCGAAAAGGTTATTGCTGCATTAAAAAAAGCATATGCCGAGCCGGATGATCCGCATATGCCGGAAAAGTGTGATGAAATAATGTTAACTCTTGAGCCCTTTACAGGTACTGCGGATATCAACCGTACAGCACTGACTAAGCTTCGGGAGACCGTTTGTTACTGGAGGCAGTTTATCCCCCGTGACGGAATGAAGTTAAGTGAATTATGATAACAAAAATGCTCTCAAAATTGAGAGCATTTTTGTTATTTGATTTCTTGTTGCTTTTCAAGACTCCAGGTTACCTTTTCGGGATCGGCCTTGATTATATATGCAGTAGAACGGTTAGCATCACCGTCAATGCTGTCAAATGATATGTTACCGCTGATACCCTTATATTCAATATTGGAAAGAGCGAGCCGTATAGCCGCTGGATCTGCTGAATTTGCTTTTTTAATAGCTTCGATTGCAATATTGTATGCATCGTAACCAAGAACTGTTACGGCTGATATAGTATCGTTGCCTCCGTTAAGCTCAAGGAGGTCATCATTTTTCTTAAGATACTTTCTGAACTTTTTGTCGAAGCTTGTATTTGCACCCTCGTGATAATGTGAGGAAACATAGAGTTCTATGCTTGTGTCCTTAATTGCCTCAAGAACCATATTGTCATCAAGGGTGTCAGATCCCAATACGGGAATATCTATTCCAATATCAGCGGCCTGATCGATGATTTTTGTTGCATACGCAATAGAAACGGGTATGAAGATCACATCAACCTCGTTTTCACGGGCCTTTTCCAGGTAAGCCGTGAAATCGGAATTGTGCTCGGGGAATGAGTCCTTGATTACTTGTCCGCCGCGAGCGATGAATTCCTGCTCAAAGTATACAATAAGACCCTGGTCGTACTCGTTGCCCGCTTCACCTAACAGATATGCTTTTTTTGCACTGAACTTTTCAGAAGCAAAGCTCGCAAGAGTTGTAGCCTGAAAAGGGTCCTCGTAACAAATACGGTAGTAATGGTCATTTCCCATGGTAACATAAATATTGGTACAGGAAGCTCCGATTATAGGTATTCCAGCATTTTTGAACTCATCTGAAGCAGCGATAGAAACATTGGAGCCGTAAGAGCCGATAGCGACAGATATATCGGATTCAATAAGTTTAGATGCAGTTTCACCTGCAACATCAGGATCGGATTGATTATCAGCGTATTCAAGCTCTATTTTGTAAGTTTCACCCATGAGTTCAACCGTGGGTGTAAGTTGATTTGCGTATTTAATACCAAGTACTTCTTTTTTACCACCGGAAGCAGAATAACCTGTTGTCGGTTCAAAAACACCGATTTTTATAACTTTATCCGTTGATACAGGAGCCTTTGAATTGCAACCCGCAAGCAAAGTAAGAACCATCACAACGGTGCAGAGAACAGCTATATATCTCTTCATCTTTTCCTCCAAAAACATATATATATTTATTATAAAACAAATAATTATTATCGTCAATGGGTATAAATAATTTTTTATCAAAATATTGATTTGATATTTGCTTTATGGTATTATAAATACAAACTATTTGAGGAGGTAACTATGAAAGATTGGTACAAAGAGGCGGTAGTTTATCAGATATATCCAAAAAGCTTTTGCGATTCCAACGGTGACGGCATAGGGGATATCCCGGGTATTATTT
>JAZNKU010000367.1:0-6854 GCA_045578685.1 Eubacteriales bacterium | reverse complement strand
ATACCGTTGAAATCGATATTCATAACATTATATTCTTCGCGGGAATAGTCATCAATTTCAACGATGAGTTTGTCTATATCAACAGATTTATTAAAATAATATTTCTTGAATATGCTGTGCTGAATTTCGAGACGTGTTGTGGTCAGCACTCCGAGATTTTGCACTGAGCTGTCGGTGGATGTATCGATAGAATGATAGGCATCATATACGGTATACGCTCCCGTGCCGCCTATGCAGAGAAGTAAAACGCAGGCTGCATGTGCAATAATAATTATTGCAACGTTTATACATGTAATTTTAACAGGATGCTTTTCAAAGCTTAAATAACCGCCGATTGTGATAAGTATGGTAAACAGCAGTATTGCAACGATCGCAACAATACCCCAAATTGAATCAGCGATTCCTTGTTTAATCTGATCTGTAAAGTTGTTAATGGCGTCCCCCCCCATCTTCAAAAGAGAGGATGACATAAAAGATCCGAAAATAGTATAATATACACTCTGTACACAGAAATAGAAACTTATTATGGTTATGACGGTGTTGTATAATATCTTGTTTACAACAGGTTTAAACAGACAAGACAATGTATAAAGTATCGCTGATGCGGGAAGCATAAATAGAGCTGTATATAAAAATCTGATATCGACCGATCCTACGGTAAAGAGTTTTAGTATCAACTCAAGATAAATGAGTATGAAATAAGAATATATAAAGGTATAAGTCTTTTTCATACTACAATTTTTGCTCCTTATCAATAGTTTTGTATATTATATCATAATATTGCAAACAATACAATATTTTGTCAAAAGCTTATGATACATATAAAGAGATTTTTTATAGTAATACGTGTCAATTAACAAATATGTAGAATTTTATTCGGATTTTTTGTTGAATTTTTTAATATTAAATCGCTTTACAAAAGGGTATATTTGGAGTATAATAATTATCGGTTACATAACAGCAGCACGACAGATATAATTTTTACGGTAAATATCAATCTTATGGTATCGAAGAGTAATTATTTTACCTGTTGTGCTATTTTTTTCCTTATTTTGGAGGCTATATATGACACATATGGAGCGCGTGTTGACAGCTATGTCGCACAAGGAACCCGATTATATCCCCGTATATCCGATTCTCAGCGGTGTTACCCGTAATCTTGTAGGAGCTACCTATGAGGAGTGGTCCAACAATGCGGATGTATGCGCTAACGCCCTTATAAAGGCAGCTGATGAGTACGATCTTGACTGTATCTGTACTCTTATTGACCTTTCTGTAGAATGCGATGCATGGGGTCAGAAGCTTGTTTTCCCTGAAAATGAAGCTGCACATCCCGATTATAAGAACCTTATAATTGAAGATATCGAGGATTATGCAAAGATCACTAAGGTAGATTACAGAAACTCCAAGCGTATGATGATGCATATTGACGTATGCAAAAAGCTTGTTGAGGCTAAGAAGGGCGAGCTTCCTGTTATAGCCTTTGTTTTTGGTCCTCTCGGCACACTCTCAATGATGCGTAGCCAGCAAGAGATGTATATGGATCTCTATGATGATCCCGACGCACTCAAAGCAGCAGTTGAAGCGGTTAATGAAACGCTCTATGAATACTGTGAGGCTATCGCCGATACAGGTGTTGATGCTATTATGTTCGATACACTTTTTGCTTCCGGATCTATCATGTCTGCAGACATGTGGTGCGAGTTTGAGGGCGAATATATTAAAAAGATATGTGATATGCTCCATGCCCGCGGTGTAAACGTTATGATCCACAACTGTGGTAAAGACATCTACTTTGACGGGCAGATAGAGTATATGGATCCCTGTTCTATCTCCTTCCTCTCTCGTCCTAAGGGCTGCAAGAGCTTCAAGGCATGTAAAGAGAAGTACGGTGATAAGCTTACGCTTATCGGTGCCGTTACCCCTGCGGCTGCCGCAATCGGTACAGATGAAGAGTGGATTGCAGAGTGCAAGTCCAATATTGATGATATGAAGGCTAACGGCGGCTTTATCCTTGCTACAGGATGCGAATATCCTGCAAATGCAAGCTTTGATCGTGCAAAGATAATGGTTGATCTTGCAAAGACTTATGGCAAATATTGATCTCATTACCGGCTTCCTTGGAGCCGGTAAGACTACTTTTATAAGAAAATATGCTGATTACTTGAATTCTATCGGCGAGACATATGTTGTCATAGAGAACGAATACGGCAGTAAAGGCATCGATTCTATGATATTACAGGCTGATGGAATTACGACGGATGAGCTGTTTGGCGGTTGTATCTGCTGTACCTTAAAGGTTGGGTTTCACGATATGCTTCTGTCCTTTTCTGATAAGGTAGACCGAATAATCGTAGAGCCCTCGGGAGTATACGATATATCTCAGTTTTATACCGTTATGTCAAGTGAAGCTCTTAAGGGCAAATGTAATATCGGGAACGTTATATGCGTTGTTGATCCCACAAAGCTTAAGAGTCTTGATGCTTTATCTCTTGATTTGCTTCGCCGTCAGGTCGTTACATCCGGTGCTGTGATCTTTTCGATGGAAGATGATGACAGATATCTGTCTATTCTCAACGAACTAACTGGGATAACGGCAAATGTTATAAGATATAATGATCTTCATAAGCTTTATAAATGCGGTTATGTAAAAACAGACCTTACAGCAGAGCTTACACATTCCGCCGAGTATCTTTCTACACTCGTCAGACCGTTACCTTGTGAAGATATTGAAGACAGGATCAAAGCTCTATTTTCAACATCTGAGGCAGGGAAGATATTACGCATAAAGGGCTTCTGGAACGGATATCTGGTCAATGCGATAGAAGGACATATTGAAATTTATAAATGTAACGGTGATGAGGGTCTTAACGTTATAGGTCTTGGTATCAGCCGTAAAAAGATTTTAGAGGTGCTTAATAATGGAGTTGTTTGAAAAGAAGATAAGCGGGGAGAACATATTTGACGGTGTCGTGCTTCATGTGCGAAAGGATACGGTAGAGCTGCCAAATGGCAATACGAGTATAAGAGAATATATACATCATAACGGTGCCGTATGCGTTATTCCCATAACCGATAAGGGTGAAATTATACTTGAGAGACAGTTCAGATATCCCATCGGCAGAGTGGTCACGGAGATCCCTGCCGGCAAGCTTGAGATAGGCGAGGACCGCGTTGAAGCGGCAAAGCGTGAGCTCGAGGAGGAAACAGGCTACAAAGCAGGAAAGATGGAATATATCGGAGAGTTTTTAGGCTCACCTGCCATCCTTGAAGAACGTATCACAATGTATCTTGCAACCGAGCTTACCAAGACCGAAACAAATCTTGACGAGGATGAGTTTCTTGAGGTATTTACGATGCCGCTTGAAGAAGCATACGAAAGGGTAATGGCTAACGAGTTTGCCGATGCAAAGACACAGCTTTGTATTCTTAAGGCTTATAACATATTAAAAAAATGAAGCGGAATTTCCGCTTCATTTTTAATATTCATTGACAAATTCCTTTGGATCTCCCGTGAACTTGAAGAATACCGAATAGTTACTTACCTCAAAATCGTTATATTTTGCATTTTCTTCGTATTTTACGCTGTATTCGTCGTATACATTGACCCTGCAGTATATATCATCGGGCCCTACGCTGTCACAGGGAACAAGATATTCTATGATCTTATTTAATCTATCAAAGTCTTTGTTATCTTCTTCAAGGTAATAATAGTAATCATACAGATCCGTTGTATTGAAGAAGCTGATATTTATTTCTTCGAGCTCATCCGGATTCTTGAGTAATTCGACTACTTTGTCTGTTGTTGCTTTATCATATGTCAGTTTAACAAATTCATTTGCGGTTTCATCGAAAACGGTGTAGATGGGGATATAGAAATCATAGGTCTTTGCACCGTCGATTATCGTTACGTTAAAATCGGTTATGGCATTGAGCATGGTGTTTCCGTATGCCAACATATACCAATCTTCAAAGTTAAGCTCCGCAACCTCTTTTCTCATAAGACTGTACATACGTTCAGCCTCTGAGTCGGGTATAGACTTACTCATATCGTACGTGTCGATATATACAGAACTTGCATCGGGAAGTGTGCAGAAGGTCTCCTTATATTCCTTGCTGTCTTTAAGACCGTTGAGGATCGTATTTAAGTTCTCCTCGCTTAAGATAAGATATCTCTGATGCTCAATGCCGTCAACGCATATAGTGACAGTAATTCTTGAGCTGAAATTTTCATAGAATCTGTCGTTGTGGATCTTATTGATATTTTCGCTCAATACACCTGAGATTATCTCTTTGATGTTACCATCTTTAAGTTTTATCTTTGAACACTTCATTTCAAGATAAGATGAAATATCATATACGTATTCGTCACTTTGATCCACCGTTATATATTCTATCTCATCAGCAGCAGGCTCAAATGCAAGATACGAGTTGTACATCGAAGACATACCGAATATACAAGCTATGTTCAAAACAACAACGATAAGCAGCGCCGGAACCGTTTTGAAAGCGGTCTTGAATTTCTTTGTGGTAATGATCTCGTACAGGAAGTATACCACGAGAGCGGCGATATATATCATTACGAGAGCAAACATATCCGGACCGCCGAACGTCTCCAAATCTGTAGACAGAACGAATATGCCGCCGCAAGCGAAGATACATACGACCATACAGAAGGTAATACGGATCGCTGCCTGAAGATACTTGTTGAGCGCGGGATATCCTGCGCTCTCACTCTTACGAAATCTGAAGATTATAAGTGCAATTGCGGCAATAACCAGAGCAAGTACTATAGTATAGATCGCGTTACTTATGTTGGTAAAGCTGATATCAAAATCAATCGACAGGAAATTGAATCCCACGGGCAGTGCATCACCAAAGCTGCCGTTACGGGGAGCGATGGGTATATTTGACATAACCATCTCTTTGAACATAAAGGTCAGATAATCCGGCAGTATCAGTATAAGACCCGAGACGGCAATGTTTGTAACGAGTGTACCCGTCAAGGTCATAGCCAAGGTCACCGCAGCCGAGCAGTAAAGGGATGCGGCAAGAATATTCAGCGTTACAAGCCAAATATTGACAGAGTTAAGGGTAAAATACTGAGGGAAGATACTATTGGTGATAACACCGATAAGAGTGGTAAGTGTACATATACCAATTATCCAGGTGCATATCGCTGCATAATAGCTTAAGAAAAGACAAATACGCGTATCTGCTATCGAGTGATAGAAATCGGATGCCTTGCGCTTATTGAGAAAACTGAACAGGCTGAGTGCTAAAAGCGGTGCAACGACATAGATCATACCGTAGAGCAGGGGATTTAATTCAATAAAATCAACACCTCTTGCTCCGCCGGAATAATCATAGGTGATCTTATCGATCGCATTACCGACAGGTATAGCGATGACCTGAATAGTAAGTATTACAAATGCCATTATACCTATCAGCTTAGTCTGTCTCAGACCTTCAAGATAAAGCTTTAATGAAAAGATTCTTTTCTTCATTTTATCACACCTCCTCAAACAGACCTTCAAAGGAGTAGCCTAAGGCTTCCATTTCATAAGTGAATATTTCCTCGAGTGAAAGCGGAAGAACCTCGAGAATAAGGGGCTGCATCATTGAGAGCTTTGAAACGGTCTCATCACGCTCGCCCTTGACTATCATATTGGTTACGCTTCCCGATTTGTGGAAGGAAACAATATCGATACCTTCAAATTTTGATTTGTCATACTCATCCGCAAAGGCTATCTGTATCTTAAACTGCTTCGTCTTAAGATTTCCTATATCACTCTCAAGGACAAGACCGCCCTTGTGCAGAAGTGCAAGCTGGTCGCAGGTGTCTTCAAGCTCACGAAGTGAATGGGATGTAATGATGGCGGTCGCCTTACGTTCAACCACGTCATTGCATATCAGCTTCTTTACGAGGTTTCTCATAACAGGGTCAAGACCGTCAAAGGTCTCGTCAAAGAAGATATACTTTGTTCTTGCAGCAAGGGCAAGTATGGTCGATGCCTGACGGCGCATACCCTTGGAAAAGGAATTTAGATTTTTCTTGGGGTCAAGATTAAAAGTATTGGTCAGATATCTGAATGTATCATAATCAAAATTAGGATAGACGGTGTTATAGAGAGCAGCCATACGGTTCATGTTGGAATTGGCGAGATAATATACGTCATCAGGGATAAACGCTACCTGGCTTTTTGCTGCGGGGTTTTCCCATACACTCTCGCCGTCGATAGTCACCTCGCCCGAATCGGGACGGTATACACCCGAGATCATACGCAGAAATGTTGATTTGCCTGCACCGTTTGAGCCGACCATACCGTATATACAGCCATCTGGGATCGTGCAGCTCAGATTATCTATAGCTGTAAACGCATCAAATTTCTTTACGGCGTTTTTTGATACTATCATTATTTTACCTCCTTAATCATTATAGATAGAGTTTATTATGCCGAGTATATCCTCTTTTTTAGTGCCTGCTGTGGCAAGCTCCTTTACCAAAGAGGAAAGTACGTCAAGCTTTTCACGTTTCTTTTGATTTACGATCTCTTTAGCGTTTTCTGTTACAAAACAGCCCTTGCCCGGAACAGAGAATATTATTCCTCTCAGGTCCAGCTCGGAATATGCCTTTTGGATCGTATTGGGGTTTACTGACAGAGAAACCGACAGATTGCGTACGGACGGTATCTTATCACCGGACTTGAGAAGTCCGTTCGATACGTAGTCCTCTGCCTGCTTGATGATCTGCTCGTAAACTGGTACTCTGGAAAAGACATCGATCGAAAACATTATTACCTCCTTAAGTGTACTGTGTATGATAGTACACTTATTATAACAAGATGTTTTCT
>JAZNKU010000366.1:0-4588 GCA_045578685.1 Eubacteriales bacterium | reverse complement strand
AGCCGTTACCGGGGTTAGCCGAGGGATAGTTTGCGGGACGGATGATACGCTCGCTTGTGTCAAGAAAGTCGCGGAGGTCCTTCTTCTGCCAGATGTGATTTCCTCCGGTTATAACGTCGGCTCCTGCATCGAGTATTGCTATTGCATCCGCTCTCGTCAGCCCGTTGCCTACGCTTGCGTTCTCGCCGTTGACGAGGGTAAGGGATACCCTCTCTTCGGATACGAAATTACGCAACTTTTTGCTCATATATTCTATTGCCGCGGGGCCTACAACGTCACCGATAGCTAAAATTTTCATTTTTCTTCCTTTCAAACAGAAAGTGCAATCCCGTATGGGATTGCACTTCGGGTTTTTATAAATAAAGTATATAAAACGGAATACCGTATTGTTATCAGTTTAGTTCTATATAAATTATCTATATGAAAAAGCTTGCGCTTTATTTCGCATAATCTACAGCGCGGCTCTCTCGGATGACGTTTATCTTGATCTGTCCGGGATATTCCAGCTCTGCTTCGATCTTCTTTACGATGTCGCGGGCAACCAGAACCATCTGATCGTCGTTGACCTCTTCGGGCTTGACCATAATTCTGATCTCGCGGCCCGCCTGGATGGCGAAGGATTTTTCTACGCCGTCAAAGCTTGTTGCGATCTCTTCAAGCTTCTGCAATCTCTTGATATAGTTTTCAAGATCCTCTCTGCGCGCACCGGGACGTGCTGCGGAGATGGCGTCTGCCGCCTGTACTATCATAGCAACGATAGTTCTGGGCTCAACGTCGCCGTGATGTGCCTCGATTGCATGGAGCACATCCTTGTTTTCCTTATACTTCTTTGCTATGTCGATACCGAGCTGTACATGGGAGCCCTCAAGCTCGCTGGTAAGAGCCTTACCGATATCGTGGAGCAGACCTGCTCTCTTTGCAAGGGTGCTGTCTACGCCAAGCTCATCTGCGATGATACCTGACAGGAATGCAACCTCAATAGAGTGTGTAAGTACGTTCTGACCGTAGCTGGTACGGTAACGAAGTCTTCCGAGGAGACGTACAAGCTCGGGAGCGATGCCGTGGATACCTGTTTCAAATATCGCCTTGTCGCCTGCCTGCTTGATTGCGGCGTCAACCTCTTTCTTTGCCTTTTCAACCATTTCCTCGATACGGGCGGGATGTATACGACCGTCGGAAATAAGCTTTTCAAGTGCGATTCTTGCTACTTCTCTTCTTACGGGGTCGAAGCAGGAAAGGGTGATAGCCTCGGGGGTGTCGTCGATGATAAGATCGACACCTGTCATAGTTTCGATGGTTCTGATGTTACGTCCCTCACGGCCGATGATACGACCCTTCATATCGTCGTTGGGGAGTGTTACAACAGATACTGTGGTTTCTGAAACGTGGTCAGCAGCGCAACGCTGGATAGCCAGAGCAACGATCTCTCGTGCCTTCTGGTCAGCCTCGTCCTTGAGCTGGCTCTCGATCTCGACTATCTTCATAGCCGCCTCGTGCTTAACCTCTTCCTCAATGCGGTTCAGCAGCTCAGCCTTGGCTTCCTGTGCTGTGTAACCGGATATCTTCTGGAGAAGCTCAAGCTCGGTTGCCTTCATCTTGTCGAGCTCTTCGCCACGTTCGGTGTTTTCTTTGATCTTTTTGTTCAGTGTCTCTTCTTTCTTGTCGAGATTCTCGATCTTACGGTCAAGAGTTTCTTCTCTGGAAGCCACGCGGTTTTCCATCTTGGAAATTTCCTTACGGCGTTCCTTGAGCTCACGCTCAGACTCATTCTTCTGCTTGAGGATCTCTTCCTTTGCTTCCAGCAGGGCTTCCTTCTTCTTGGTTTCGGCGAGCTTTTCGCCTTCTTCCACGATCTTCTTAGCCTGTGCTTCGGCAGAGCCTATCTTAGCCTCGGCAACCTTCTTGCGGTAAGCCGCGCCTACGATCACGCCGATAACTAAAGCGACAAGAAATGCAGCGACTACACTGATGATCCAAAGTGTAGGGTTCATAATTGCACCTCCTTATTCAATTTTCTGTTATTGCATAAATTATTAAACGCATAGTGCGAACAATACAAAACAATATACATCCCTTATTTTATATTATTTTATATTGTATGTCAAGTAAATTCGTAAAAAAACCGTTACAAATTTGCAACGGTTTGTTATTTAATTTATGCTTTCGCCAGTCTTACGATATCTCCGACACCGTCAAGGACAACCGTAGGCTTGTAGCCGTAGGTTTTGATCGTTTCGGTGGTAGAAACTCCCGAGAGGACAAGAACCGTAGACATACCGCGTTCAAGACCCGAGATTATATCGGTGTCCATACGGTCGCCTACCATTACCGCTTCTGCCGAATGACAGCCTAAGAGCTTAAGTCCGGTGTGCATCATAAGAGGATTGGGCTTGCCGCAGAAATAAGCCTGCTTGCCCGTTGCCATCTCGATGGGAGCAACCAGTGCTCTGCAGGCGGGGGTTATACCGTTTTCGATGGGTGCGGAAACATCAGAGTTACAGCCGATAAGCTTTGCACCGCCCATAACGAGATTTACCGCCTTTGTCAGGGTGTCAAGAGAATATGCTTTGCCCTCGCCTACTACCACATAGTCGGGGTTGACATCGTTCATGGTGATGCCTGCATCGTAAAGAGCGTTGAAAAGTCCCGCCTCGCCGATAGCGTATACCGAGCATCCGGGGGACTGCTCCTTGAGAAACGCTGCCGTTGCAAGGGCGCTTGTATAAAAATGCTTTTCGGGGATATCAAGTCCCAGACGCGCCATCTTCTGCTGAAGCTCGCGGGGGGTCTGACCCGAATTGTTGGTAAGGAAAAGAAATTCTTTCTTTTCCTCGTGAAGCCAGTTGATAAACTCGGCTACACCGTCAAGCAGCTTGTTGCCGTGATATATAACACCGTCCATATCACATATGAAGCCTTTTTTGCTGTTAAAATCTATCATAATTTTACCTCACTTTCAAAGAAGTTTTTGAATTTCGGGAAACGGACCGAGAGCCTGTTTCAGTATTCCGTGCATATTGGCTATGGCAACACCGTAGTTGACTATGGGTACGCCTGTTGCCTTTGCTGCGGAAATACGGCGCTTCATTTCCTTTTCGTTGAGCATACAGCCGCCGCAATGGACTATAAGGGCATATTCGGAAAGATCCTCGGGAAATTCACCGCCGGAGGTGAAGTGATATTCCGGCTTTACTCCGGAAAAGCTCTCTATCCAGCCCGGCATCTTGACCGTACCTATATCGTTACACTGTCTGTGATGGGTACAGCCCTCGGATATAAGTATTTTATCAGATTTTTTCAGTTTTGACAAGAGGGATGCGCCGCGTACCAATTCCTCTAACTCTCCCTTATATCTTGCAAAGAGGATCGAAAAGGAGGTAAGAGGGATATTGTCGGGTAAAATTTTCGCTACCTTGCCGAATACCTGTGAATCTGTTATAACGAGCCGAGGCGGGTTTTTCAATGCATCAAGAGTCTGCTTTAATTCCTCGGGCTGACAGACTACGGCAATACAGCCGTGGTCTATTATCTCACGGATAGTATTCTGCTGGGGCAGGATAAGTCTGCCCTTGGGAGCAGACTCGTCTATAGGGGTAACGAGTACGACTATATCTCCCTTTGTAAGCAGATCGGCAACGATGAATTTTTCCTCGGTCTTGGGGTTGAGAGCCGCAATTTTTTCTTTAAGCTCGTTTACTCCCTCACCTGTTAAAGCAGAAACGCAGATCTCGTTTTCCGTGTAAGACAGGGGACTGTCCCCTGTCTTATGAAGATCGCATTTGTTATAAGCGATAATATAAGGAATTTTTGCTTCCTCAAAGTAAGAAATAAGCTGTTTGTCAAAGTCGGATAATTCCTTTGTCGCATCCGTAACAAGTACGGCAATATCCGTTTTTGCAAGCACCTGTCTTGCCTTTTTAACGCGAAGCGCACCCAGATCTCCCTCATCATCAATACCGGGAGTGTCGATTATAACAACGGGACCTAAGGGCAAAAGCTCCATAGCTTTTGTGACGGGGTCGGTTGTAGTACCCTTGACGTCGGATACCACCGAAAGCGACTGTCCCGTTACTGCGTTGACAAGGCTGCTCTTACCCGCATTTCTCATTCCGAAAAAGCCTATATGAACTCTTTCGGAGTTAGGTGTATTATTTAAACTCATAATTAAAACCTGAAATCACGTCTGTTGGAATTTTTAATTTCTTCGATATTCTTCTTTGCTATCTCCTTGACCTTGGGAGCGGTTATCTTCTCAAGTTCACGCTCGATAAGCTCGTAGCCTACCTTCTTGGTCTCCTCGCTTGCGTAGTCAACGAGGAACTCGGTGAGGGTCATAAGGGCGTTGGGGTGACAGCAGTTAAGAATTTGACCCGTTTTGCAAAGCTGCATAAAGCGGTCGCCCGTTCTGCCCTCGCGGTAGCAGGCGGTACAGAAGGATGGTATGTGGTCAAGCTCCATAAGCCAACGAACAACCTCATCAAGAGTTCTATGGTCGGAAACGTCAAACTGAGCAGAATTTTCTTCTTCTTTTTCGGGTGTTGCATATCCCCCAACGCTCGTTCTTGAACCGCCCGAAATCTGAGAAACT
>JAZNKU010000365.1:0-3817 GCA_045578685.1 Eubacteriales bacterium | reverse complement strand
AGTTTGGCGGGGGCAACTTGCCCCTTACCATGTAACTTCCTTGGGTCTCAGCGGATCCCATACCTCTTCGGTATCAAAGAGGTACATATATTTATCTCTCCTGTTACGAAGCGAGTAACCGTCAAGAGCTTTTCTGTCCATGAATATTCCCAGACCGTCAGGCTCCTTTGCGACAAAGGGCTTGATTCCTACGCCGCAGAAAAGTCTGAACCCGGAATCGTAAAGGTATTTGTGTGCTTCACCTGTACGGATAGAGTTGCCGTAGGGCCATACCATAATTTTTGTTTCTCCGATGATAGGAGTAACCTCGGCAATCCATTTATCAGTATCCTCTTTAACAAAATCAACGGTGCAATCACCCATCTGTGCGTGTCCGTAGCTGTGGCTGGCAAAGGTCCAGCCTTCGTCCTTGAGTGCTTGTGCTACGAGCAGAGCCTGCTCCTTTTCATATGCGGGATCAACGTCCTCCTTGGGATCCTTCTGTGTTCTGTAACCGAACACACCGTCAAATCCCGTATGACAAAGCGTACCTCTTGCACCTTGGAATGTAAAATCGGGGTGCTGTCTGACAAATTCGTCGATTATAGGAAAACATTCGTTTTCATAAGAGATGATCTCTGTTCCGTCTGCATGCTTAGTGTATGTGCATACTCTACCGTCATCACCAACGATAAGCTTATCAACCATACCGGTGTGCATCTTACGGGAATCATAAGTTACGTCATCTACCGAGAACACAAAGGGAGTTTTTCCTCTGGGTACCTTTATCTCTCCTATCTCAACGCCATTTTCGGTTTCGTTGATAAGCATGTTGATATCGATTAGGATATAATCCTTTTCGTAGAGAGCATTAAGTATCTTGGTAAATTCTCCGGGGGTAACACAGTCCTCATCAAGACTGGCTGTCATAGAGGGGCTTGAGTAACATAGCTCCGGATATGCAATAAGACAATGCGTAAACAGATGCTCTACGGGACCTTCAAAGGTGACAAGATCGGTCTGCTCGGTATAATACGCTTCTATCCTATTCTTTTCATTTGATATAAAATCGGAATCTCCGAGCTTTGAAGAAAGAACATCGACATAATTTCTCGCACCGTCAATATCAAATTTACAAAGAAAAGTATTTACCTTATAGCTGATCCCCTCTCTTGCATCAACCTCTATCTCTTTTGCTTTTTCCAAAGCAGCTTTATAATTCAGGGTATCATCCTTATCAACGCTGAGATATGCAGAAAGTGCTCCTACGAGATCTCCGGCGATCTTGAGGTCCTTTGCGGATTCATATGCATTTCGACCTTGCTCGATATTATCAATTTTGGACTCAATTGTAGCTGTTAGCTCAGAGGCATGTGAAATCTGTGAAAATGCCTCAATAACATTAACGGCATTTTGATATTTGATATCTCCCTTACGATAACCGTCGTAAAGTTTTGTTAAAGCAGCATCAACATCTCCTCGCACATTCTCCCACATATTATCAAGAGAAGCTTCTGACTTCGAAAGAACATAATCGGGCTTATTAATACTGTTGTTGTAAATATTCTTAACTGTCGCAGCAAAGGACGAATGCTCACCTCCTACGACTCTTGCAAAACCAAACACACATAAGAAAATGAGCAAAGCAACAATACTGCAAATAATTACTGCGGAATATAACCGCTTCTTGTCACTTTTCGCTTTTTTAACGTATATTGCACGTGCCTTGTCTGCATCGTATAAAGCTTTATTATCCATTTTAACCTCACAGCAAATGTTATATAATTATGATATCAAACTAAATATCTTTTGTCAACAAATTTCGTCATTGTTTTCATTGCTTTTTTTAATAATGTATGATATAATCTAAACAGCGAAAGGAGCGAAGACTATGAAGACTATAGATATCGGTAAACAGAATTTTCATGCAAGCGAGCTCATTCTCGGCTGTATGCGTATCAACGCCCTTAATGTTGATGAGGCGGATCATCTGGTAATGAATGCATACAATGCGGGAATTAATATTTTCGACCACTCAGATATATACGGTGGCGGCAGATGCGAAGAGCTTTTCGGCGAAGTGTTGGAAAACCACAAAGACATTCGCGATAAGATAATTATCCAATCAAAGTGTGGTATTGTAAAAAACTCTGACGGAGGTATAACACATTTTGATTTTTCCCGTGAGCATATAATCAAGGCTGTAGAAGCATCTCTTAGCCGATTAAGAGTTGATTATCTTGATTCCCTGCTCCTACACCGACCTGATACACTTATGGAACCGGAAGAGGTTGCAGAAGCCTTTGAAATCCTTCATACAAGCGGCAAAGTAAAGCATTTTGGTGTAAGCAATCAGAATGTACGGCAGATCGAGCTGCTTAAGACCTGTGTCAAGCAGCCTCTTTGTATAAACCAGATGCAGATGAGTATTACCGAATGCGGAATGATCGCACAGGGACTTAATACTAATATGACAAACAAGCTCTCGGTTATGCACGATGATGGTGTTCTTGAATACTCAAGAATAAACAATATGACTATTCAGGCTTGGTCTCCGTTTCAGATCGGATTCTTTGAAGGTACATTTATCAATAATCCCGAATTCAAAACCCTCAACGATTGTCTTGACAAGTTTGCTGACAAGTACGGCGTAGCCAAAACCGCAGTCGCGGTTGCGTGGATCCTTCGTCATCCCGCAAAGATGCAGGTTATTGTCGGTACAACAAACTACAGACATCTCAACGAGATACTGGGCTTCGATAAAGTAGAACTCAGCCGTGAGGATTGGTATGAGATCTACAGGGCCGCAGGACACACACTTCCTTAATAAGAAAAAGGCATAGCCGTCGGCTATGCCTTATATCGTTTTTGCTATCGAAAATACTATCACACGTTTTGCACCCTTCCATTTAAGCAGATGAGCACAACGGGTAACAGAAGAGCCTGTTGTCAGCACGTCATCAATAAGTATAACGTTTTTCCCTTTTATATACCGGCCGGCACCGTTAATGATATGATAGCTTTTCTCAGCGTTGTCAAGCCTTTCCTTATGGGTCAACTTCTTTTGATTTATGTTTCCGGTATTGATAAGAACTTCAGCTATATCAAGTCCTGTCAATTCAGCCAACGACCTTGCAAGTTTCTGCGATTGATCGTGACCGTATTTTCGTATATTGGATTGGCTTCTCGGAACATAACATATGATCAGATTCGTATAATCGACCCTCGGATAAAGCTCCTTATACATCTCTCTTGCAACGGTATCCGAAACAAGCTTTCTGTCGTAATTCTTAAGATTGTATATCAGGTATTTGATTACGGTATATACAGACTTATCATACTGCGCAAGGTGAAACTCGCTTGTTATATGACCATCTTTATCAAAAGGAACACCGCACCAGCATTTGTCAAGAGTTTGACCGCATTTGCGACAATTTTCCTTCTTATGCTTTTCCCATTTTTCTCTGCATTCAGGACACAAGGCATCAGTAGCATTTACCGATATTATCTCGGCACAGCCCGGACATCTGGGCGGAAAAATCAGATCAAGCAATGTATCCATCATTCCTCTGAGATTGCGTGCAACCATTCTCTTAACCCGGTATAGCGTAAAGCTTTTTTGTTGTTATCTACCATACCGCAGATCACATCTCCCCTGCCGACAACTATTACCATTCGTTGTGCTCTGGTTACTGCGGTATACAAAAGGTTCCTTGTAAGCAGCTTTGGCGAATAGTTATAGGACGGTATTATTACGACAGGATATTCGCTTCCCTGGCTTTTATGAATTGTTATTGCATATGCATGCTCCAGTTCATCAAGCTGGGTAAAATCATAT
>JAZNKU010000364.1:0-2846 GCA_045578685.1 Eubacteriales bacterium | reverse complement strand
GCACACGATGACAGAAATCCCAGTCTGTCGGTGACCGAACGTGACGGAAAAATTTTGGTACATTGCCACCGTGGCTGCAGTCCCGAGGAGATAGTTTCTGCTATGGGTCTTAAGATAAACGACCTGTTTACAGATACAGACATAACTGCACCCTGCATAAAGTGCCCTGAACGCACTCACATCTACCGTAATTCAGAGGGTAAGACACTTGCCCGCAAATCTATTTACCGTAAGGATGACGGCTCAAAATATGCCTATGGGAAAGGCTTGAAAACGGTGTATGGCATAGGGGGTTGGGAAATGTAAAGGCTCCGCTCTATCGCTTAAATGAGCTGACAGGTGCCGATATGATATACATAGTGGAGGGTGAAAAGGATGTTGACACTATGTTTGAGTTGGGCTTTGTCGCCACCACCTCACCTAAAGGTGCAGGGGGCAAATGGGAGGCTGAATACAATACCCCGCTGTCGGGCAAGGATATAGTCATTATATCCGACAACGACGAGGCGGGCGAGAAATATGCGAAGACGGTAAAGCAGGGATTATTATCCTCGGTAAAGACCCTTAGAGTGATTCCATCATCAAGTGTCTGCCACAAGGTTCCGCCAAAGGGTGACATCACCGACATACTGTCAATCCTCGGCAGAGATAAGACTATATATAATCTGTCAAATGCCCTTGAAAATGCCGAGGTTACAGAGTATAAGCCAAAGCCGCCCTATTTCTACTACGGCAAGGGAGGTTTTCTGCGTGTAGACCGTATAGCCCTTGCCTGTTACATCAGAGGAAAGGAAAGATACCTCTTTGAATTAGGTGAGGAGGACAAGGTGGTCCGCAGACTTTGGTACCGTGACGGCGTATATCAGAGTATAAGCATAGAGGAAATAAGAGCGCTGGTAAAGAGGTATATCACCTCATACAGCGACAAGGGCTTTTGTATGGCGGACGTAGAGGAGGTAGTACGTAATATATTAAGCGACTCCTGTTTTGTGAGAAGCGAGGAGCTTGATACTGACGAAAATATAGTCAACTTCAAAAACGGCATCTACCACCTTGACACAGGCAAGCTGACACCCCATACTCCCGATCTGTATTCAACCGTTCAGCTCGATTGCGATTGGGATCTTAATAACTTAGAGACCCCTGTATTTGATGCCTTTATGAAGGATCTGTGCGGAGAGGATATGGGTAAATACAAATTCCTTATGCAGTTTATAGGTGTTACTCTCTCCAATATCAAGGGATACCGTATGAAGTCGGCTCTCTTTATGGTTGGTAAGGGCAACACAGGCAAAAGTCAGCTTAAAGCTCTGTGTGAAAGAATCCTCGGTCAGCGAAACTGTGCCGCAATAGACTTGAACACTCTCGAAGCCCGCTTCGGTACCTCAGCCATATACGGCAAACGCCTTGCAGGAAGCTCTGACTTAAGCTATATGTCTGTAAACGAGCTTAAGATCTTCAAGCAGGTAACGGGCGGCGACCGCATCTTTGCGGAAAGAAAGGGATCTTCCCCTTTCTATTATACCTACAAGGGACAGCTATGGTTCTGTATGAACCGTCTGCCTAAGTTTGGAGGTGACCGCGGAGATTGGGTCTATGACCGTATAAACATCGTTGAATGTAACAACGTGATCCCGAGGGAAAAACGGGACAAGTTCTTATGCGATAAGATGTATGCCGAGCGAAGCGGCATCGTCGCAAAAGCATTTATGTTGCTGAGAGGTGTAATCGACAACGGTTATGAATATACCGCCACAGCCGAGCTTAACACCGGCAGATATCTCTATCAGAAGGAGAACAATCCGGTTGCTAACTTCTACAATCAATGCTGCATTCCGAGAACTGCCGATGCCCCGAGAGACAACCTTACAACAACCGCAATGCATAAGGTCTTTGTAAGATGGTGTCAGGATAACGAAAAGGGGTATAAGTGTTCGTATAATGAGTTTAAAAAGGAACTTTCATCTTTATTGAATACAGATCTTGAAAATCTAATAACAAGGAATAAAACAGGAATGTTTTTTAATTTCAGGTTGAACCACGAAGCATATGATGTGTATTATTATCCATACATGTAGGTGTAATCGGTGTAATTGTGATGTAACCTTTTCACCGTAATTACACCACCGTAAAACCTTATATTATAGGGGTTCTACGGCTTTGGGTGTAATTGGTGTAGGTTTTATTTAACTCTGAATATAAAATTATAAATGTGAAATATATAAATATGTGAGTGAGTTTATATATTTACGGAGTAGTGAAAATTTTCTACACCAATTACATCAATCATGACAACCCCTTTATTTATGCGGGTCTGTGGGATTTTATAACAGCACCGAAGCAGCATCGGAACAGCACAAACAGCACCAAAACTGAAGATTGATGAATTTTTCATCAAATATTCAGTAGGATATTGCAGAGATTGTTCACAAAGCGAACGATCCACGGAGAGAATGTAAGATGGTTTCCTTTGGAAACTATCTCAGAGAAAGATTGATGACTTTGTCATCAAATTTTCGGTAAATTATAAAATCGGTTGTCGGTACTGCTTGTTAGTTAATGATAAATGGAGAATAACAAAAAGTGCTGTCTTTCGACAGCACTTTAATTATACTTATATTACTTGAGCATAGAAGCAATTTCTTCTGCGAAATTGTCCTCTCTCTTTTCAAGGCCTTCGCCCTTCTCGTAGCGATAGAATGCCTTGAGCTTGATGGAGCCGCCCATTTCCTTAGCTTCTGCATCAAGGTACTGAGTAACGCTGAGGTCCTCGTCCTTAACGTAAGCCTGCTCTGCGAGACAGTTGGTCTCGTAGTACTTGTTGATACGGGCGGAAACCATCTTTT
>JAZNKU010000363.1:0-1589 GCA_045578685.1 Eubacteriales bacterium | reverse complement strand
CAAACAACTCCTTGGCTCACAGAACGACATGGCTACGATCCGACTTGGTAGAAGCTGGTGGACATTCTTCCGTCCTCATCAAACTCGTAAAGCGAGCAACCGGAATAGGTCGAATCGAACTCACCCTGACTCCACGCGCTGAGAATAAAGTCCTCGGTACCCGTGCTTGTCAGCGTGGGATAATCTGTGTCACCGTCAATGTAATATTTCGTCTCGCCCTCACCGAACCACGCACCGTAAAGTCCCTCTCCGTCACGAACGGTGATGTTTGTACCTATAAATCTGCCCACTCCCATTACCTTTGGCAGAACCTCAAAATCTTCCTTGATAACAGTCTTTCTTTCAGGCTGATATATTGCATGGAAGTAAAGGACCTCCGCGGGAAGCTCGGTTTCTCTGTCAACGCTTATGCGGGAGGACACTGTCGCGTCTGCCTCTGCCGTATTTTCAATAACGATCCTTGCCCCCGACTTAAACGGCATGGGAGCAAAGCACAGATAGCTCTCTCCGTCGGGACAGGAAAAGAGTGCCGTCTCATAGCTTCTCATCTCGGGCTTTACCGAGTCGCAGAAGAAATCCTCAAGAGGCGCGTATACGGCAGGTGTATCTTCGCCATCCCAATACATCTTTATCATAAGCTTTCTGAAAAGGGACTCCGACTTAAAGTCATCATAGGTTATATATAACTTTTCTATTATGCCCGAGCCGTCAAGTTCAAAGAGCGTGACCTCGCTGTCTGCGGCTATATTGAGCGACAGACTCTTGTGCTCCTCGCTGCCCGCATTGCTTGACGCCACCTCTATTTTCGGAGGCACATCGCCCGTCTTACCCTTCATTACGGGAGTATCGAGCATAAGGTAAACGACACCCTCAACGGTATCGTTAGCCGTTCCTTCCTCAGTGAAGGTCAGCTTGAGGCTCTCTCCAAAGGGCTCGGTGCCGATCTCACTCATCTTATAAAAACCGCTTACAATTTCGCTATTGAATCTCTTTTTATATACAGTTAAACCCTCGTATACATCGCTGTATTCCTTGTTCTGCCACGAGTCGAAAATACTTTCTCCTTCACTTGACACTACCCCCCTGCCGTCAAGATAGGTGGTAAGCTTTCCCTTACCTTCCCACTTGTTAGAGTCAGCAGCAGAGTCGCGAACGATGACATTCGTACCCACGAAATAACCTCTTCCTGTGATAGCAACAAGCTCATATTCCTCTCCATGCGCAGTCTGCCCCTCATTTATATTTACCGCGTGCAGATAATGAGGCACATCAGGCACATCTACCTTATAATTTGCCTCAACACAATAATATACATTAGCACCGACATCCGATTCGTTCACAAGAACTATCTTTGCTCCACGCTTAAAGTACATAGGAATAAGGCAGTTGAAGCTTCTGCCCTCGGGGCTGAGAAAATATTTATTTTCAAAAGGAGTTATAGCCGATTCGGGAACATGACAGAAGAAGGTCTCAAATGGCACATCGACCGCGGGAGTCTTTTCTCTGTCCCAATATATCTTTATTCTTATCTTTCCAACGATATCCTTGCCCTTGACACCGCTATATGTGAGCCACATCTGACGGATAAC
>JAZNKU010000362.1:0-2889 GCA_045578685.1 Eubacteriales bacterium | reverse complement strand
AGCGGTAAATTCGGCAAAAAGGGCAAATTCAAATTACCCTTTTAAATAAATTAATCAAAAAACAAAAAACATATTTTGGAGGAAATCAAAATGGCAGTTAAAATCAGACTTAAGAGAATGGGCGCAAAGAAGAACCCCTTTTACCGTGTAGTTGTTGCTGACTCTCGTTCTCCCCGTGACGGCAGATTCATCGAGGAGATCGGTTACTACAACCCCATGACCAACCCTGCAGAGGTTAAGATCGACGCAGAGAAGGCTAACAAGTGGATCGCTGATGGTGCACAGCCCACCGAGACTGTTAAGGCTCTTCTTAAGAAGGCTGACATCACAAAGTAAGAGGTCATAATGGCAGAGTTGAAAACAATTCTTGCCGATATGGTCAAGCCCATCGTTGTTTACCCTGACCAGGTGGTTATAACAGAGGAGGTAAAGGGCGACACAGTTACCCTTACCCTCAATGTTGAAGCATCTGATATGGGTAAAGTGATCGGCAAGCACGGCAAGATCGCCAGAAGCCTTCGTCTCATTATGAAGGCAGCCGCTACCCAGTGCGGCAAAAAGGTTAACGTAGAAATACGCGATTAAAAAAGCACACCGCCGGTGTGCTTTTTTATACTTTATCAATCAAAGATAGTCCCCTAAGGGGACTATCTTTGGTTATGAATTATATAGCTTCTTCAAGGCGATGTCGTAGTCAAGTTCCTTGTGATAGTTGTCATTATCAAGCTTGGCTAAAGCAAGTTCAAGCTCTCTTTCATCATTGTATCCGCTGTTCTCAAGCTTGGCAAGAGAAAGAATATAGTCACTGAGAGCCTTATACATATCATACTCATAATCGTTGTCATACTCGTAGACCTTGCGGTAATACTCTCTCAGGTCCTTATAATCATCAATGTCATCACGGTATTTGTCATATTCTTTTGAGTCAAGAGCATCAAGAATATCTATATTCTCACGAATACTCTTGGCCTCGTCGGTATATCTGTCATATGCCGTCCTTTCGAGCTCCGGAACTATATCGTTAAGCTTGTCAAGATAGTTCTGATATGCCTGTGCCCCTGCGGTCATACCGTAGGAAGAGCTGTATCCTCCCGTCTTTGCTGCAGCCTCGGCTATAGTATCTCTCATTGCTGCCTCACCCTGCTTTTTGTACATATCCGCATACTGACGGTAGAGCTTGTCGGTATTGATATTAAAATCATAGGGCTCGCGGTTGAGATATTCGTCAAGAAGCCTGTCACGGCTCACCGAATATTTATCCGTCTTTTTTTCAGGCTCTTCTGCTTCCTTAAGGGGCTTTTTTTCTTTTGCCCTTGTAAGCTCGTAAAGCTTACTTGAGGTTGAGCCTGTCAGTCCGTTAATTGCCATATTTTCCTCCTTTACTGTTATAGGAATCGGTCATGTTTTCCTCGTCTAAATTTTCAAGTATATAGGTAAGTCTGTCGGCGAGATAGTTGAGATATTCGCATATCTCTGCATTTGAAGCCCCCTTATTTATATGCTTTATAGTGCTGTCAGCCATTATCAGACACCTCCTCGGTCTCACGGGTGATAGCATAGAGCGTCATATCACCCTCGCCCTCCATTCTCAAGCGGAAATAGTCGCATCTTCTGGGGAAAACGGTTATTTTTCTGCTGCCCCTGTTGTGGGGCCCAAAGCTTCCCGCCTCCATAAAGTCCTCTCCGTCATAGGAGATATAGAGCCTGCTCTGTCCCGTGCAGCTTGTATCGAGGCTGAGCTTGCGCAGATACTTTTTATCCGTCGAATAGGTCAAATCCCCGCTTTCCCAATGCCATCTGACATCAAGCTCACGGGCACCTGTAAGCGGATATTCTGCGGGTATGCCTCTGTCAAGGGTAACGAGACTTGCCTTCTCTCCGTCATAGCATACCGAAAGCGTGGTATCGGGATATTTTATATATCCGATCACCTTTTCGGTGTCGGTCCTGTGCCAGATACGATGCTTGATGTCATAGGTATACTGTACCGGCTTGTCCTCACAGAGTGCAGAAAGGTACAGCGTATCTGCATCACCGAAAAGAAGGGCGCAGCGAAGCGTGGATACCCGATCCCCAAGGTTCTCTGAAATACACACGGCAGACGAACCGTTATAGGCATAAACTCCGTCGTTTGACATATAGTAGAGCACATCCCCCACAACGCAAAGTCCGTCAGGACTGTGCTTCGGTACACCTCTCACCGAATAGCTGTTAAGGGTAAAGCTCTGAGGTCTTGACCCCATAACCACTATCATCTCGTTCTCCTTAAAGAATACAGGCGAGCCGAGATAGTTACAACAAGCTGTAAAATCTCCCTCTGACCCGATGCTTGCGGCATAGCTGTCCCCTGACAGCCCTTCAAAAACGCTGAAGTTTCTGGCGTTTCCAAGCTCACTTGCATATATTTCACGGTTCTCGTTAGAGCAGCCCCACACACGGTTGGCTCCGGTACAGATAAAGTCCATCGGAGGCATACATCCCGAAACACTGCCCGAAAGAAGAGGCAGAGAGTTACCGGGATTGTTTATTATAACATCCCCGTAGCCTATATCGTTGGTAGGATAATTCATCACGGAAAGTATCTTTTCCATACCCTCAAATACGGGTATAGGTTCGGTAAGGAACCTCTTGTTATCATCCACAGCGTCTATCCTTACAAATCTGTTAAGTGAAGACAAGCGTCTTACCGCCCAGTTCCAGTATTCAAGATCCTTCAGACGCACATAGTCCCCTGCCTTGAAGCGACGGTATCCGTCACCTATATCCAGCCTCAGTCTTACCGAGGTCACAGGCTGCCATATATTTTTTGAAGGATCGTTATCCTTATAGATAAGTCGGTAATATTCAAGATATCTTGCGAACATATCTCCAACCTCGGCATCATTTGGA
>JAZNKU010000361.1:0-5223 GCA_045578685.1 Eubacteriales bacterium | reverse complement strand
GCAAAGCCGTGGAGATTCATCTCGTAGGTTTCGCCCTTATAGGTGTACTTGCCCTCGGTCAGTCTGCCGCAGATGGGGAACAGGTTATACGCGTGACCTGTCCAGTAGGTGGGATCTCCCTGCCAGAGGTACTCGGTACCGTCTGCCTTGTTGACAAGGGATACCAGCTCTGCGCCTACATCCGAAAAGCTTGCCTTGATCTTGTCGTTTTCGATTGTGTAGATCATTTCTTTGTCTCCTTTATTTTTAATAAGTTTTAATTTCTGTGTTCTGGTCATGCCCTTTATTGCCCGCTCACGCTTCAGTGCATACGATCGGGTAGGGCATTCTTCGCTGTAGACCAAGGTGACCGGAAGTCGGGCACGGGTATACTTTGCGCCCTTGCCGCTGTTGTGTGCCTTAAGCCTTTTGTCAATATCGTCGGTCATACCGCAGTAGAGGGTACCGTCGGCACACCGCATCATATATACGAACCAGCTCATTTAGCGTAAAGCTCTATCGGCTCGGTTACGGTATATTCCTTTCCCGGAATGTAGATGTTACCGTCACCGTCCTCCCAATGGTCAAAGTCAATGTCGGGGATCTCGCCTGCACCGTAGTAGCCGTCAAGGTTGGTCTCGGTCTTACTCAGTCCGTAGTTGGTCTTGTCCCCGCGGCCGAGGACAAGATATTCGTCTCCGCCTGTCTTATAGACGAAATCACGGATAACGGTATCGCCTATATGATAGTTTACGATAGGATCCCAGCAGGCATAAAGAGTAAGTGTGCCGCCGTCCTCTATGGGCATTCCGTTAAGACCAAGCCAGTTGGTATCATGACCGCCCTTTGTGAGCTCGAGGGCGTCGTTGGGCCAGCAGTCGTAGCCAAAGCCGTTGCAGATGCGCTCGGGGTCAAAGCCGCCTCCCTTGCCGTCGCCGGTATAGAAGCGGGGAACATTAAGAAAACGCTGGGAGGTCTGGTGTCGGTAGCCCTCACGCTTAAGTCCGAAGGCTCCCTCGGGGAAATGAAATCTATCTCCGTCTGCCATCATTCCGTCGGGTGTAGCCGAGAGCTTGGGCTCGGTTGTTCCGTCAGGCCAATGTCCGCCGTTGGGGGAATAAAATACGTAGCATTTTTTCATAATAAACCTCTTTTTAAAGAGTCCGGAGTGCGGAATGCGGAGTGCGGAGTTCAGGTGATTTTTGTTGCATTAATGCAACAAAAATTCCATTAAGTTATATAAGGGTTTATTGACTCTTATTATTTAATCAAACAAATAGAATAAGAAGATCAAAAGCAATAAACTATAAAATCAGGAAAACCGAAAATTATTAATGTAGATTTTCGACCTTATAGGGAGAAAATCCTCCATAATTCCGCATTCCGCACTCCGCATTCCGCATTTATTTAAGCGTATCTTTTCATATCACCAAAGCCCTTACGCAGCTTGTTGACATGATCCTTGGTTTCGGATCTTTGGTAATCAAAGTTTCCGATTGCGTTCATCCACTGCGTAAGCTCGCCCGACATGACATTGAATTTATTGATGTCAAGAACTCCCGTCAGCGCAGAGTACTGTGTGAAATGTCTGTCAGAGCCGAGGTCGCGCATCATATAGAAATATTCCTCTATGACATCCGCCGCCTCACCGTAGTATGCCGTGATAAACTCGTCTCTTGCACGGTCAAACTCTTCTCTTGTCATATCGGTGTCCCACATGAGCTTTGACAGCATATAACCGCGCAGAGCACCGAACTCCTCGCTTTCACGGTTGATGTACGCCTGATTGAATATACCCTTCACATTGTTCTGCATAAACAGAGTATAGGTATCGTAGAGGGCGTCAAAGTTCATAAAGGGAGCGTTTCTGGAGTTTTCGGTGAACTCTACCGCATAATACCATATGTACAGGTTGTCTGTAACCTTACCCCACTCCTCTATCTGAGGGCGGAAGCGCTCGTTTATATCGCACTTGAGGTCGCTCAGAGGACATGCACAGCACATATCGAGGGAGCAGAGCTGGATTATGACGTTCTTATGGGGCTTGGTCACCTTAGGAACATCGGTGGAGAACATATACGCCAGAGTTTCTATCTTGATATCCGGATATTCGTCCTCAAGCTCTGTGGCAAGTCGGTTTACAAATCTGATAAGGGGTGCACCGTGGCTTCCTTCTTCCTTAAATATAGCAGAGCAGTCCTTGCAGGTGCAGTGATTGTTGTTGTCGTTCTGGGTTATGGAGATTATCTCGGCGTTGGGGTTTGACTTGAGTATGCGTCTTGCCTTTTCGAGAACCTTTTGATAGTTTTCTTCATCCGAGAAGCAGGGCTGTGTGCTTTGGGTGCCGAGATCGTACACGGTGTCCATAGTATGCACAAACGCTCCGCCCGCAAAGTCGACAGAAGAGCCCTGATAGTAGGTCATATTACGGCCGAAGCTGGAGTTGATCTTACGCTTGGCACCTACTTCTCCGCCGCGATAAATATATTCATCTATATCGCGGTATTCGAGTTTGGGCTTGAAGCGGTCGTTTATATCCGAGGGGATAACTGTCTCGTCAGATTTATAGATCGTTTCGCAGTCCTCCGCAAAGAAACGGCATCCGATATAGTCCTCAAGGAAGGAGTAAACTCCGTATATAGTTCCTCTCTGCTCGCCGCCTGTGATAATGAGATTTTTACCCTCGGTCTTGATGATATATTCTTCAATCCCGTATTCGCTTGTATCCTCTTTTGTGCGGTTGGTGTTACCTACGAGGATCTCATACTCGGTAGCCTCGGAGGAGTCGGTATCTAAGGGAAGCTCAACACCCGTGGCATACTTAAGATATCTTTGCAGCTGCTGGGCGGCATATATCTCGTTCATACCGTAGCCCGAGTATCCCTTGCCGAAATCATGGTGGATTATGCGGTATTTTGAAATATCGGTATCACCGATCCTTATAGCTTTAACAGGACTGTCGCCGTAAACCTTGTCCTCAAGGTAGGATACATAAACGAAGTCCTCGTTTTTATTTTCTTTCAGAAGATCGGTTCCCGAGGATGAAAAATCCTTGGGAATATTTTCATTTTCCAGCAGAGCGTCAAAGGCCTTGGTATAAGAATAAATGCTGTCAGCGGAAATGACGATATTCTTGCCCTCGGTCTTTATATCATAAGAGTCTTTTTCTTCGGAAGCCTTAATAACGATCTTATATTCAGCCTCGGAATCCTTTTCGTTTTCGCAGTTAATGATAACACCGCTTATCTGAGCTATCTGCTCGCAGAGCCGCTTTGCCGCGTACTTTTCGACAGAGTCCTTTTCGGCGTAGGTTCCGCCGGGATCGGGGTAGACGACGGTATATGCGGAGATATCGGTTTTTGCGATCTTTATGCTGTCGTATTTATAAGCGTATTTAAGAGTATAGTTGTTTTCGGAGGTGGCTTTGCCGTCAGCTATAAGCTCGTCAAAATGAATATAGAGATGGTTTATGGCGTCAAGAGTAGCCTGATCGTCGATACCGCCGATAACGAGCTTTCCCCCGTAAACACCTACGGTAAACTCACGGTCGCGAAGCTCCGCCAGTGCTGTCTCGGATGCACCTCTGTTGGTATTACCTACAAGGATCTCAAAGGAATCCTCACTTTCCTTACGGCTGTCGTCGTATACCGAAATACGCTCGAGATCTAATTTTTCAGAGAAGACCTTGATCAGAGAGTCAAGGGCTTTTTCCACGCTTTGATCTGCACCCTCGGGATAAACGAAGGCAAAGTCTGCCCTGCCGTCCGTTCCCGTTAGCTTAACGGTCTGCTTTGGTGTAACGATACCGCTCCCGCCCGTACAGGATGTCAGCAGCATCATAAGACATAATATAACTATTGATAGCTTCTTAAACATATGGTCTCCAATCAGGTAATTGCAGAAGAGCTTCTGTAACACGGATACCCTCATACAATTATTACAGTTAATGTCCGAAAAATACTACACATTTTTGCAAACAGAAAACATTAATATTATTTCAGACTCATAGCAAAACGCTTAACCTGAGAAAAGCCCTTTCTCAGTCTGTTCATATGGATCTTGGACTCTTCTCTTTCGTATTCAAATTTGTTCAAGGCGTCCATCCAGGAGCTGAGCTCGCCTACTACCGCATTGTACTGATTCATATCAAGGATACCGTTTGCTCCGGTGTATTGCTCAAAGTGGCGGTCATGGGCAAAGGCTGACATCATATAGAAATACTCTTCCACAACATCAGCTGCCTCACCGTAGTAGGCTGCGATAAACTCTTTTGTGGCAGTGTCAAACTCTTCTCTTGTCATATCGGTATCCCACATAAGCTTGGAGAGAAGATATGAGCGCAGTGCTCCGAACTCAAGGCTTTCCTCATTCATGTTAGCCTCGTTGAATACACCCTTGACATTGTTCTGACAGAATAGGGTATAGGTGTCGTAGAGAGATCCGAAGTTCATAAAGGGAGCATCCTTGGCGTTACCGGTAAACTCTATTACATAGTACCATACATAGAGGTTATCGGTCAGAGCACTCCAGTCGGCTATCTGTCCTCTGAACTCGGCGTTGGTGGGACAGGAGAGGTCGCTTAAGGGATGTCCGCAGCAGGCGTCAAGAGAGCAGAGCTCTATTATCACATTCTCGTGAGGGCGTGTGATCTTGGGAGCCTCGTTTGAGAACATATATGCAAGGGTCTGTATCTTGACATTGGGATATTCGTCGTACAATTCTTCGGCAAGTCGGTTAACAAAACGCAGCAGCGGTGCGGCACGGCTGTCCTCCTCGTGGTAAACGAGGGTACAGTCCTTACAGGTGCAGGCGTTGTTGTTGTCGTTCTGAGTTACCGAGATAAGCTCGGCGTTGGGACTTGCTTTGAGTATTTTTCTTGTTTTTTCAAGGACGGTCTGATATGTCTCCTCGCTTGAAAAGCAGGGCTGATGACCCTGATCCGCAAGATCGTATACGGTGTCCATCGTATGCACAAACGCTCCGCCCGCAAAGTCGACAGACGAGCCCTGATAATAGGTCATTGCACGGCAGAAGCTGGAGTTGATCTTACGCTTGGAGGCTATCTCTCCCCCCTGATAGGTCTTGTCGTTGGTGTCGCGGTACTCAAGGGTGGGCTTGAAGCGGTCGTTTATATCCGAGGGGATAACTATCTCGTCAGATTTATAGATCGTTTCGCAGTCCTCCGCAAAGAAACGGCATCCGATATAGTCCTCAAGGAAGGAGTAAACTCCGTATATAGTTCCT
>JAZNKU010000360.1:0-5996 GCA_045578685.1 Eubacteriales bacterium | reverse complement strand
CTGAATATAAGAGGTGATAGCATACCACTCTTTGAGGGGTACTCCGTTCTCATCCTTGATCACATAATTTACAAGCTCGTCCGCTTCAAGCGGATTGCCGTCCTTGTCCTTGGGTGTGATAGAGAGAAGTCCGAAGGATTTTTCCTTGACCGAGCCAAGCATCTGTCCCGCGTACATTCCCGTAACGACACAGTATAGCCTGTCATCGTCTATCTTCTCAAGACCGTTTTCACCTCGGAGCATAGCGTAATCTATCTTATTGAAGATCATACGGTTAGTGTTGAAGGAATACTCAACTCCCGAGAAGAAAAGCTGTGCCGCCTTCATTATGGGCTGTACCGAGGAGTCCACCTCAAGGGCGTTTTTAAGCTCCTTGCCTGTGATATATACCGCTATAAGCTCGCCCTCTGTTCCAACGCCCAGAGATGCGGCATTGAATACGTCGGATACGGTAACATCACCTACGGGGATGGTCTCACGGATAACTCCGGTTGCGGTAAGGGCAACATCTACATTATGACCTAAAGTCTTTTCTGCCGCCCATTTGTAGGCATCCGAGAAAAGGTTGCCTAAGGTCGATTCGTGCTGTGTGGCGTAGACCTCGTCTACAGAATCAAATTTATATTCATTATTTACTATTACCTCGTCAAAGCCTACACCGTAGTCGGCAAGATATTCACTCTCAACGGTGAACTTAAAGTTCTCTACCATTTCGGCAATTTCAGGGTCATCCTCTACGTTTTCGTCAACGGGGATAAGCTCGTAGCTTGTAAGGGTCTTGTCAGAATCAAGTGTTACGACACCAAGATACTTGCCGTATTCGGCGGCAGAAATTATATAAGCTCCGTTGACCTCGATAGGCTTGTCAATGGTAGTATGGGTATGACCCGAAATAATAAGGTCGATGCCGTCTACACCCTCAGCAAGATCGTAGTCCTCACCCTTACCCTCACCGTCCGTTCCGCTGTGGGAAAGGCAGATGACTACAGGCTCGGCGTCATATTTCTCTTTACATTCGGTGAGTATCTGCTCTACGGTATCCTTTGCCGCCTTTACGGGGTCTATCATAGCCATACCCGAATTAGGAGCGCAGTCGTCGGAATCAAAGCCAAAGATACCGAAGATCGCAAAATACACTCCGCCACGCTCGATTATTGTATAGGACCTGACACCGTAGTTATTATAGGCTTCCTTGACATCTATATCGGCATCCATGGGCAGATAGTTTGAAATGACTATCTCGGGAGTTCTCTCACCGCTGTTTTTTGCGGCGTTAAGCATAGACACAAGCCCTGTGGGCAGATAGTCGAACTCATGATTACCGAAGGTGGTAGCGTCGTAGCCCATAGCACCCATTATACGAAGCTCGATTGCGGAGGTGGGGTATGCTGTCTGGAACAGCGAACCCATCGAAAAGTCGCCGCCGTCCACAAGGATAGCATCGGGATGCTTCTCTCTCTGATCATTAATTACGGTCATTAGTCTTGCATAACCGCCGAACTCTCCTCCGTCCTCGGCGCGTGACGGCAAAAGGTGAGAGTGCAGGTCGTGGGTAAAGAGCACGGTTATCTCCTCATCCTCGGCTAAAGCGGCTACACCCATAGGCATAAGCATCAAGACAACTAAAAGTATGGCAAATAATCTCTTCATAATCTTACCTCTTTAATAAGAATCATATTTCAATCAGATCAATAATTTAACTGCGTCCTTGCATATTCGCTGGGTGTTATACCAACCTTGGAACGAAAAGCCTTGGTAAAGTGGGAGGAGGAAGAAAAACCGCAGTTATAGGACACCTCGGTAAGGCTGATTCCGGGGTTGAGCTCCAAAAGGAATTTTGCTCTCTCTATTCGCCCCTTTATCACATACTGATGCGGAGAGAGTCCCGTGTACTCCTTAAAAACATGGCGGAAACGGTCAAAGCTGTAGTGATGGCGTCCCGCAAGGGAACGGAAATCTATATCCTGCTGGATATTCTCGTCAATATATCTTATCGCCTGCTGTATTCCCTCGTTGGTACGCCTGACCTCAACCGAGCGCAGGCTTTTTATAAGCATACGGATTATCAGGCTGTCTATCATCTCATCACGGTAGATATCGGGGCTCTCAAGCTCCTTCTGCATATGCTTGACCGCGGACAGCACCGCCCCGTCAAAATCGGTGTACATGCCCTCACGGACCATATCAAGCGGAGCATCAAAATAAAAATATATTATCCTCGTACCAGGCTCGTCCTGCTCTACATGGACGCAGCCGCCTCGGGTTATATAATAGTTACCGGTAGAAAATCCGGTTTTCTTATCCCCGATAGACGCAGAGCCCTTTCCCTCTATGCAATACACCAACTCGTGGTAAGCGTGACTGTGCTTATCCACATAGCTTCCGTTAGGGTGATATATAGAGACCAGTTTTTTACAACAAGCTTTCATCACAACACCTGTCCAACCATTTTTTCATAGTATAACATACTTTTTCTGAAATTTCCAGCCATTTTTTCAAATATGCACTATTTTTTATTATAGAAAAAACAGCCGTAAGGCTGTATAATATCCTTGTTCCAAAACTAAAAGGAGAATACTGCAATGAAAAAGGTAAAGATCGGTTTTGTAGGTGTAGGCTGTATCAGCCCCATATATCTGGAAAACCTTACTAAAATGTTCCGAGAGGTCGAGATAATCGGTGTCTGCGACCTTATCCGTGAGCGTGCCGAAAAGGCGGTAGAGGAATACAATATTCCCAAGCTCTACGAGGATATGTACGAGCTTTTCCGCGATCCCGAGGTTGATATCGTACTCAACATCACCCGCCCCTATGAGCATTATGAGGTTACAAAGCAGGCTCTGCTCCACGGCAAGCACGTTTATTCCGAAAAGCCTCTTTCTCCCAGTCTCGACGAGGCAAGAGAGCTTGTAGCTTTAGCAAAGGAAAAGGGCCTTCTGTTAGGCGGTGCTCCCGACACCTTTATGGGTACGGGTATTCAGACCTGCCGACATCTCATCGACAGCGGCTTTATCGGTGAGCCTATCGGCGCATCCGCACATTTTATTACCCGCGGCCCCGAGAACTGGCATCCCGATCCCGAGTTCGTTTATAAGTACGGCGGCGGTCCTATGTTCGATATGGGTCCCTACTATATCACCGCACTTATCAATCTCCTCGGCAGAGTAAACACCGTTTCGGGTATGGCAAAGGCATCCTATCCCGAGCGTCCCATCCTGAGCGAAAAGAAATACGGCAATATAATGCCTGTTGAGGTTCCTACCTATGTTATGGGTACCATGCGTTTTGACAACGGATGTATCGCTAATGTATTCACCACCTTTGATGTAAGCTATATCAACAATGTTAAGTTAGAGGTTTACGGCTCAGAGGGTACTATCGTCGTTCCCGACCCCAACTGCTTTGACGGTAAAGTGAAGCTTATCAGAGGAAGAACCGCAGAATATATTGACATGCCGCGGATTTTCGATTATAATGAAAATTCAAGAGGTCTGGGGCTAGCCGACATGGCAAAGGCGATCTCTACCGGCAAACCCTTCCGCTGTAACTGCGATCAGCAGCTCCACGTGGTTGAGGTTATGTCCGCATTCTATACATCAAGCGAAACTAATACCAATATCACCATCGAGTCTCCATACCAAAGACAGAGACCTATGCCCCGTTCGGGTCTGATCGGTATATTGGACTAAGGAGGATATTATGGCATCATTACCTATAGGATTACAGTTATATTCTGTAAGAGAGGATCTTTCAAAGGACTTCTACGGTACCGTCAAGGCTGTTAAGGAGATGGGCTACGACGCAGTAGAGCTCTCAGGTCTTAAGGACGAGTGGGATCCCAAGGAGATCAAAAAGATGATCGACGAGGTTGGTCTTATCTGCAACTCCAGCCACTGCCCCACCGCAGATATGGAGAAGGAAGGCACCTTTGCCCGCTACAAGGAAGCAGGCTGTGACTATATCGTTATCCCCTGGATGAGCTACGGTGGACATAACCAGAGACTTCAGGAGAACCTTGACCTTATGTACAAGCTCTGCGAGGAGGCTAAGAAGTCGGGTCTTACCATGCTCTACCACAACCACGACTTTGAGTTCAAGAAGGTTGACGACAAGTGCGTGCTTGACATCATCTACGATTATATTCCCGAGGATCTTCTTAAGACCGAACTTGACACCTGCTGGGTGAACTTTGCAAGCTTCAGCCCCGTTGAGTACCTCAACAAATACGCAGGCAGAAGCCCTCTGGTACATATCAAGGACTATTGGGAGGCTGAGGGCAACACAGGTGTTCCTTATGACCTTATCGGAAAGACCCGTGAGGACCGTGAGAACGAGGGCTTTATGTTCAAGCCTGTAGGACACGGTATCCAGAACGTTCCCGCACTTATCGAAGCATCCAAGGCTGCAGGTGCGCAGATGGTTATCGTTGAGCAGGACGAGTCCCCCGAGCGTCCCGCACTTGAGTCTGCAAAGATGAGTATCGATTACTTAAGATCATTTGAATGGTGATAAAATAAAAGTAAAACAGGAAACCGTGCGGTTTCCTGTTTTTATATTCCGTAGTTTCCGGTTACGGGGTCGAGGAATATCCCCAACCTCGGTGTTACAAAGGTGAAAATGATAAAAGATACGCCTATAAGACATATTATGAGAAAGGCCGTTCGCGGGCTCTTACATTGTATATTTCTTCGCTTAAGCAATCTTGATTCGTAAATAAAGGCAGCAGCGGCTGATATGAAGAATATGCTGATATTCAGCCAGTCGGGGGACTTGCCTATAACACCGTTATAGGTATAGAATATCAAGGAAATCAGCATAAGACCCATCAACATTCCGCGAAGCTTGATACACCAGAAATTGGGGTTATCCTTAAAAAAGAAGCTCTGCACAAGGGCAAATACAAAAAGCGGAAAATAGAGCAGCTTCATATGTTCCCAGGTTGATTCGTTAACCCCGGATATCAGAGCCGCAAGCCGGCTCTGCCCTGTCCACTCATAAAGAAAGTGCAGAAGCGTTCCGAAAAATGATGTCAAGGAAAAGCCTGCGAGTTGCCAAAGAAAAATGTTTCGTTTCATATAACCACCGACCGAATAAATATTGATAATATTTTATTCTATGTCAGTGACATTTATTCGTTAATAACACCGTGCTGCAATCGGGCTCCTTGCCCAAAGCAAGATGACTTGCTTTGTCCGTAAAATGCCACACTTACTGATCTTTTATTTCGATGATACAAATAAAAACCGACCGCAAGGGTCGGTTTGTTTGTATGGTCGAGATGACAGGATTACGACTCGCAACTGCGTTGCTCCCTTGTATAAGTTCCGACAAGCCAATCAGCCTTCGCTAAGCTTGGCTTCTTGGGTCGTCACGTATCGAACCTGCGGCATCTTGCTCCCAAAGAATTTGGGAGTACCGGTCTCCGCGTATTTCCGGCCGTTTCCGCCCCTTTCCGCTCGGAAACACATCCTTTCCGGCGCTCTTACCTCCACTGTTTCCGTGTACTCCGGTCGTGTCTGTGGGATAAACTGTGGTCAAGCAAAACACCTCGAATGCAGCTCTCGCCGCATCCGAGGTGTTTTTTCTCGTCTGTATGGTAACTCTGTCCGCCCCAAAAGTCAAGGCCTTTCGCAGAACAAATTTTGCCCCGCAGTAAACAAAGAAAAGGCGCGAGAGCAACAGCGTGTTGCTTGCGATTTGTGCCGAGAAATGTTATAATAAAGGCACAGAAATCAAAGGCGGTAAAAGATATGGAAACGAAAGATGTTATACTGGAACTCAGAACGAAACATGGACTCTCCCAGGAGGATCTTGCCGAAAAGGTGTTTGTCACCCGTCAGGCGGTCAGCCGTTGGGAGAATGGTGAAACGGTACCAAACACCGAAACGCTAAAGCTTCTCTCCAAACTATTTGATGTGTCTATCAACACGCTTCTCGGCTCTCCGAGAGAATTGATCTGTCAATGCTGTGGTATGCCGCTTGAAGATAGCAGCATC
>JAZNKU010000359.1:0-4161 GCA_045578685.1 Eubacteriales bacterium | reverse complement strand
CTATATATATGGCGATAAGGCGTTGATCTAATTCTTTTATAAGCTTAAGAGTATGCTCCACCTCATAGAGAAGCTTGGCAAGATAATCGGGGATAAGCGAAAGCAGTCTCTTGGTGGAATATGAAACGAAGGAACAGTATGAGCATCTTGAGGGACAGAAGGGGATAGAGATATATAGGCTGCAGGTGTTATCTCCCATCTGCTTGATTATACGGTTCTCGTTCTTTGCGATGTTACCTAAGAGAGTTGCCTTCTTGGGACTGACGAAATACTGCTTGGTCAGTATAGCCTTCATTTCCTTAAGTCCAAGTCCGCCGTTAAGAAGGTCTCTTGCTATCTTAGCAGGACGAACTCCCGTTAAGATACCCCAGGAGGGGGATATACGGAAGAACTTTTCTCCCGCCTTGAAGAGTGCCGCACCTACTGCGACCTTCTCCGTTCTTATCTTTACGTTGGTCTCGGAATAAGGCTCTGTATGCTCACAGGTGACAGACTTCTTACCTACGGTTATGGTCGCCTTGGCATAGCAACCCTCGTCTGTATCACGCTGTATAAGATCTACTATAGGAGTGTTGTCGGTGGCTATCTCGTCCTCGGCAAACTTTGCTCCGGGGAAAAACACCATACACAGGGTCTGCGCATAAAATCTGTTGATATTACCGTCAATGTTAACTATCATTGTTGACTCCAAAAAATAATATTCGGAATGCAAAATGCAGCCTGAGGCAAAGCCTCTTGGCACTCCCTCCGGTCGAACTGCAAAATGCAAAATTATGGACGATTTTGTCCGAAAGGACAAAATCCACATTCTTATTTACCTTTTTTTCTTAATACTTCACTTTCCATAACTATGGTGATAGGTCCGTGGAGGCTCGTTACGATCTCCATATGCTCTCCGAAGGCTCCCTTGCCTACAGGTATACCCTTATCACGGAGAAGCTTCATAAAATGCTCGTAGAGTTCGTTTGCCCTCTGGGGCTTCTCTGCCGCCATATAGTCGGGGCGGTTTCCGTGGGCGTAGTTAGCCATAAGAGTAAAATTGCTTATGGCAAGCACAGAGCCGCCTACATCCATTACCGAAAGGTTGAGCTTGTCGTTTTCGTCGCTGAATATTCTGAGCTTAGAGATCTTCTCGGCAAGAAGCCTTGCATCCTCCTCGGTGTCGCCCTGTGCAACTCCCAAAAGGACCAAAAGTCCCTCCTTACATTCTCCCGTTACCTCGCCAAGTGCATGGCAGGCAGCATATGAAACTCTCTGTATCACAGCCTTCATGAGCCGAATCCTCTCGTTACATCGTTAATATTGTCAATAGACCTGAGCCTTGAAACGATGCTGTTGACATGCTCAAGGTTCTTGGCGTTGACCGTAAGATTGATTATAATGTCGTCCCCGCCGCTCTTCTGGGTGGATACCGACACCAGATTTACCCTCATATCCGCAAGGGCAACTGTAATAAGAGCCAAAAGACCGATATTGTCCTTGGCGTATATACGAAGCATCGCCTCGAAATACTGAGATGAGCTGCCGATAAGGCTTGCTCCCTGCTCCCAGTACGCGCTGACCCATCTGCCCTCGTACTCGGGCTTCTGCATATTCACGGTAACATTGGGACAGTCACGCTTGTGTACCGAAACACCGTAGCCCTTGGTGATAAAGCCTATAAGCTCGTCGCCGGGAAGGGGGTTACAGCACTTGGCAAACTTGACCATACAGCCGTCAACGCCGTCGATGATAACGCCGCCGCTCTTGCTGGTCTTACGGGGAGCCGCCTGCTTGTTGAGGCTCTCTATATCCACAGTAACCGGCTCGGTAACTAAAGGCTTGACGATGCGGTCAAACTCATCGCGGAGCTTAGAAGCTACCTTGTTCATGCTTATGCCGCCGTAGCCTATGGTGTTATACAGGCTCTCCACACTCTGTATACCGATACGGGCAGAAACGTTTGAGAGTATCTCCTCGCGCTGCTCCTCGGTATAGGGGCGGTTGAACTTCTTAAATTCCTTGTCGATCTCGGACCTGCCCACAAGGATGTTCTCTGCCTGCTTCTCCTTCTTGAACCACTGTCTTATCTTGGTTCTCGCCTCACCGGTCTTGATTATCTTAAGCCAGTCTCGGCTGGGTCCCTTGGAGGCGTTGGAGGTAAGGATCTCGACGATCTCACCGTTCTGGGGAACGCGGTCGATGGGGACTATCATACCGTTTATCTTGGCACCCACCATCTTGTTACCTACTGCTGAATGGATGGCGTAGGCAAAGTCGATGACCGTGGAGCCCTGAGGCAGGGTTATAACATCGCCCTTGGGTGTAAACACAAAGGTCTCGTCGTGGAATATATCTATCTTCAGAGCGTGCATAAACTCATCGTGGTCGTGGGTTTCATCCTCAACGTCGATAAGCTTACTAACCCACTGAAGCTTCTGGTCTATCTCAGCCTTGCTCTCTGCACCGGTCTTGTACTTCCAATGTGCCGCCAGACCGTATTCTGCAATACGGTGCATATCCCATGTCCTTATCTGCACCTCAAAGGGGATACCGTCACGCCCGATGACCGTGGTATGAAGCGAACGGTACATGTTGGGCTTGGGGGTAGATATATAGTCCTTGAAGCGGCCGGGCACAGACCTGAACATATCGTGGATTATACCAAGCACGGTATAACACTCAAGCTCGGTATCAACGATGATACGAAGAGCGTAGAAGTCGAATATCTCCTCAAAGCTCTTGTTATGCTCAAACATCTTTTTATAGATGGAATATACGGTCTTAACTCTGCCCTCAAGAGAATACTTGAGCTTGGCCTCCTCCATCTTCTCGGAGATGGAGTTTCTTGCGTTTTCAATAAAGTCACGGCTCATACCGTAACGCTTTTCTATATCCTCCTTGACCTGAGCATAGCCTATGGGGTCAAGGTAGGAAAGGGATATGTTTTCAAGCTCCTGCTTGATACGCTGCATACCGAGACGGTGTGCAAGGGGAGCGTAAACATACATGGTCTCAAGGGCGGTGATCCTCTGCTTCTCGGGACGCTTTGCCGAGAGGGTACGCATGTTGTGAAGTCGGTCACAAAGCTTGATGAAGATAACTCGGATATCCTTGGACATAGCCAGGAACATCTTGCGGAGGTTCTCTACATGCTCATCCTCCTTATCCTCAAAGGGGATCTGAACAAGCTTGGTAAGACCGTCAACCAGCATAGCCACTTCCTCACCGTACTCACGGCGGATGTCGCCTACATCAACCTTATCGCCGCAGTCCTCTACGGTATCGTGAAGAAGTGCCGCACAGATGGAGTCTGTATCAAGCTCGAGCCCCGCGACGATCTCCGCGACGGCGATCGGATGCGAGATGTACGGATCGCCGCTTACGCGGAATTGTCCTGCGTGAAGCTCCGCTGCGCGCAGAAACGCGCGCTTGATCTTTTCTAAGTCATATTTCTTTCCCGTTGCCTCGAGCGTTGCGATCAAATTGTGGATCGGCTCATAGTCGGGCTTTTTTTCAATATCTTCACTCATGGCTGTTCCCTTTTTTCATGCGAGCATAAATCGTTGAATTTTCGAGCGGTATCTTACCTTTTACGGGGAGCATCGTGATCTCGGTGAGCTACGCGCGGTGGATGCTGATAAACGAGAGCTCCGCAAATACGTCCAGCATTAAGCGGATCGTATCCTCACTGAGTGCTGTCGCTTCGGCAAGCTCCGCTTCAAGGCACACGATCGTATCACCGTTTCTCAGCTCTCTTAATTTTATGTACAAGGCGGCAAAATCATCCCTCTGCGGCACACGATCCGTAGATTTTTGGGATGCTGACGGGCGTATATCGCGCACGAGAAGCTGCACGCTCTGTCGGTTTCTGTATTCGTTTATATCAAGATTGTACGCAATATCTACCGTATCGCCGACACGGTAGGCAAATTCGGCGATCGGGGTGCCGAAAAGCAGTGCGGTATAATAGGTGTGCACGTCACTCTGAGCGGCACTGCCTGACGTCAGCGACAGCTTGGTATGCTTGCCGCCCGAAAGTGCGGTGACTTCGGTGATGAGCATGCGATCCGTCTCAAACACGGGCTGCGCGTTCGAGACCCCGAACGGTTCAAGCAGATACAGCTCCTTGGCGAGCTTCAGCGAGATCTCATAAGGTTCAAGCCGCTCGTCGATGTCAAT
>JAZNKU010000358.1:0-1588 GCA_045578685.1 Eubacteriales bacterium | reverse complement strand
CGCCACTATCCTCAGAGTTTAGCAAGCTAACCTCTGATTCCCGTTCGACTTGAATGTGTTATGCACGCCGCCAGCGTTCATCCTGAGCCAGGATCAAACTCTCTAAAAAAATTTTATCTAAGTTTGTTTGCTCTTTTATTTGTTTTCCTTAAAGGATTTTGCTTGACGAGATTTTCCTTCACACACAGTATTTATCATACCTTCGTGCTTGTACTCATCTTTGTTGTTCAATTTTCAAGGATCGCGGCTGCCTCTTGTGGACAGCTTATCAATTATATCACAGCGTTAAGCGTTTGTCAACCCCTTTTTCAAAACTTTTTAAGTTTTTTTGAGGAACTTTATCTTAATCTGTGATGCCGTCTCGTTGACAGCCTGATGATTATATATCATACAGATCATTTTGTCAAGCCTATTTTTCAATATTTTTGTGATTTAAAGATTTGTTCATTTGCCGTCTATATGTTACATACAAATAGTTGGGATTTCTCCGGGGTTTCCTTAGTTTTACTTCATTACATTATAAGAGACCAAGCCTGAAAAGAGCTTGGTCTCATATTGTATATGGTTATTAACCTGTAATACCGGAACGCTCGATACCCTGTACCATATATCTCTGACAGAAGAGGTATATTATGATCAGGGGTGCAATAATGAGCATTGCACAAGCATTATTTACAGCCGCAGCGTACATCGAGGGTGCGATAGTCGTATCAAGCGACTTGGGCAGCGTTACGATGTTGGGCATCAGCTTGGTGGTAACCGTGGGGAAGAACAGTGTAGTATAGAAGTTGTCAGTCCACTGCCATGAGAATGCGAACAGGAATACTGTGATCAGCATAGGCACGGAGAGAGGAAGAATGATCTTAACGAAGGTCTCGAAGGGACCGTAACCGTCGAGGTATGCGGATTCTTCAAGCTCATCGGGAACACCCTTAAAGTACTGACGGAGCATAAATACATACAGACCGTTCTTGAAGCCTAAGCCGGTAAGGGAAAGCAGAGCCAAAGGCCAGAAGGTGTTGGTCATGTTTGCCGTAGGCATAGGAATCAGATTGAAGATATTGAGAAGTCCGAGGAAATCAAAATATCTGAAACGCATGAACAGAGAGAACTGCAGTGTCTGGTGAGGTACGACCATCGTAAGAATGATGATACCGAAGAGCAGGCTGTTACCCTTGAACTTAAACTTAGCAAAACCGTAAGCTATAAGTGCACAGATAAATGTCTGGATCACAGCACACATAACAGACAGCAGAACTGTGTTGAACAATGCCGCAAAATATCCGTTATCCTTGATTATCGCCTTATAGGTATCAAGGGTAGGATATTTGGGTATAAGCTTAACTGTTACATCAACGAAGTCCTCGCCGCTCATGAACGAAGATGAGATCTTTGTAAAGAACGGCATAAGAATTACATATGCAATACCGAGGAGGAGAAGGAATCTCGCGATCTTGAAGACCACATCGAAAAGGAAGCCGGAGCGCAGGTACTTGATCTTGAATCTGGTCCAAGCAGAAGTACGCTCAAAGTCAACTCTGATCTTGTTCTTGGTTTCCTTCATTACCTTAGGAGCGGTATTAGGTGT
>JAZNKU010000357.1:0-3636 GCA_045578685.1 Eubacteriales bacterium | reverse complement strand
TCATCAAACTGACCAGAGGCTGAGAAACGAAGTGGATATTTTGTGAAATCCTTTTCGTCGGCGTACTAAGTACGACAGAGAAGGATTTCGCAAAAAGCAAGCAACTGCAAGGAAAACTCGATGTTTTCCTTGCAGTTATTTCTTTTATTTTATTTTGTTTATTTCAATTTTTTTAAAAATATTATTAGTCGCTTGCGTTAGACCGAGTTTGTCAGCACTCTGAAAGCCACAGAAACGTGGCTTTTTTTCATTAGCTTCATATACTGATATTAGCCGATTTGATATCGGCGGGAAAGGAAGCCAAAAAATGAAACAGGATATAAAGATCGGAGTCATCGGAGGTGACACGAGACAGTTGGCGGTGGCACATACTCTTGCCCGTGACGGCTTCCGGGTCAGCTGCTTCGGCGTTCCCGAAAATCAAGAGAAGTACAAAGGCTATAAGATATGCAACAATCTTGAGGATGCGGTGAGAGGGGCGGAGGCCGTGATAGTCGGTGTTCCTTATTCGAGTGACGGCAAGTGGCTCAACTGCCCTCCCGAAAATTACGCCATAAGCGTTAAGGCTCTGCTGTGCAATATGACACCGGATCAGCTTCTTTTGGGAGGCAGATTGGATAAGAGCATATACGAAGCCGCCGAAAAGCATTCGGTTAAGGCGATAGACTATTTTGCCTCGGAGGAGCTGACGGTATTGAACGCCATACCCACCGCCGAGGGTGCTGTAGAGATAGCTATGCGGGAGCTTGACACCACCCTCAGCGATGCCCGTATACTCATAACGGGCTTCGGCAGGGTGGCAAAGGTGTTGGCAAACACCCTTAAGGGTATGGGCTGTACCCCTGCGGTAAGCTGTCGCCGTAAGAGTGAATCCGCCTGGTGCAAGGTATACGGCTACCGATATTTGCCTTTAGCTTGTCTGACCGGGGAGGTAAGCGGATATGACATTATATTCAACACAGTTCCCGCAACGCTCTTTACAAGAGAGGTGCTTTATAACACCGAAGCCGTGATAATAGATCTTGCCTCGGTGCCGGGAGGCGTGGATACCGATGCCGCCTCAGAGCTTGGAGTCAAGGTGATACGGGCACTGTCCCTGCCGGGCAAGGTAGCCCCCGTGACTGCGGGCAGGATAATTGCAGGCTCGGTCAAGGATATACTGACAGAGGAGGGGATAATATGATAGGTTACGCTATGTGCGGTTCCTTTTGTACTCTTGAACAGAGCATGGATGAGCTTGAGCTGTTATGTCTTTCGGGCTATGAGGTAACGCCTATCATGAGCGAGATATGCTATGCCACCGATACCCGTTTCGGAAAAGCAGCCGATCGGATAAGACGGGCAGAGGAGCTATGCGGCAATGCCGTTATACATACGGTATTTGACGCCGAGCCTATAGGGCCGAAGGCTCTGCTTGACGCTCTCGTTATCTCGCCCTGTACCGGCAACACCTTGGCAAAGTTAGCTCAGGGTGTCACAGACTCGGCTGTTACCATGGCGGCAAAGGCACACCTGAGAAATCACCGCCCCCTCGTTATAGCCCTTGCTACAAACGACGCCCTGTCCTCAAATCTTAAGAACATCGGCAAGCTGCTTGAAAAGAAGAACGTCTATTTTGTCCCCTTTGCTCAGGATGATCCCGTCAAAAAGCCGGACTCCATGATAGCCGATTTCTCACTTATAGCGGATACCCTTGAAGCTGCCTTCAGAGGTAATCAGATACAACCGATAATAAAACAGTAGGCATTGCCTACTGTTTTAAGTGAATAACGAAGAGTGAATAGTGAAGAGTTAAGGTTGAAAAATGTTGCAATAATGCAACATTTTTCTTCGTTTCATCAGGTCTTTTTATCAAGTATTTTAGCAACGAAGGGTTGTTTTACCTTCATAGCCCCTTTAGGGCAGAACTCCTGACAGCAGAAGCAGGAGATACAGGTGCTTCGGTCTATCTTGGCTTTGCCGCCCACCATTTTTAAAGCCTTTGCGGGACAGATGTTTTCACAGACACGGCAGCCTACACACTCGTCCTTTTTAAGTGCGGGGCGACTTCTTACCGCCCACTGTATCACCTTAAACGCCGCACCTCTTATAAATCCGTCGCCGTTAAAGACGATGCTCTTCTTGTGGGCAATGTTGTTATAGTCGGGGATGTAAAATTCTTCGGGGTCGCCGTATATATCAAGCTCGGATAAGGTGGCGGGACACAGACCTCTGCCTATGGCGTCGGTAAGTATGGGTAATCTCTCGGGCTCTATGCCCAGCACCCTTGCACATACAAGGTCTGCCTTGTGGGGATTCTTTGAAGCAATGATACAGCCTATCTCACGGGGAGTACCCATGGTAGGACCGTTGCCCTCCATACCCACCACAGCATCTACGATGTTGAGTACAGGCTTAAAGTATTCGTCAAGGTCAACTATCATAGCGGCAAACTTATCGTAATCGGGAAATCTGAAATGATACTCAGGCTTTACTATGCCGGGTATGGCACCGAACATATTTTTTGCCGCCGCACTCATGCCCATCATACCGTGGGTCTTTAATTTTGCAAAGTTTATTATAACATCCACCGAGTCAAGCCATGCGGTATACTCAAACTCCTTTAGCACCTTAGCCTCGGAAAACTCCGCCTTTTTCTCGGAGAAATCCTGATTGAGCCTGCCTCCGCATTTTTCTACAGGCTTCAAGCCCGAAACTGCATAAACTCCGTTAAGCACCGCAGCATTGTACAGCCCCCCGGGGCTGTCGCCTACCACTACCTCGGCACCCCGTTCCGTGAGCATTTTTATAAGCTCACAGACCATGACGGGATGGGTGGTCACCGCCTTTTCGGGCTTGGCACCGGTAACAAGGTTTACCTTGATGCCCACCTTCATTCCCGGCTTTATCATATCAAGCCCGCCGATGGCAGAAAGTGCCTCGGCAAGGGCTTCTCTTACATTGTTTTCTTTATAATCATTACATTTTACTATAGATACTTCCGCCATAACTACCTCGCTTTATTATATTATATAGCCTCACAGCGTAAAAATCAAGGGAAATGCTCTTCAATTGTTTACATAATATTCTTGATTTTACTATCGTTTTATGACATAATAAAACCAATAAATATTATTTCGGAGGAAATATAAAATGTCACTTGTTACAATGAGAGAAATGCTCAAAGAGGCAAGAGCTCACAAGTACGCAGTAGGCGCATTTGAGTTCTGGTCTTATGATTCCGCTTACGCTGTTGCAAAGGCCGCTAAGTCCCTTAACGTTCCCGCTATCCTTCAGGTTGGTCCTTACGAAAAGGAATTCATGGACGGCTACAAGAACGCAGTTGCTATGGCAAAGATGGCATCCGAGCACTTTGACCTTCCCGTTGCTATTCACCTTGACCACGCAGAGGAGTACGACGAAGTAGTTGAGGCTCTGGAGGCAGGCTTTACATCCGTTATGATCGACGCTTCCAAGTACGAGTTCGACAAGAACGTAGAGCTCACCTGCAAGGTAGTTGAGAAGGCTCGTGAATACGGTGCATCCGTTGAGGCAGAGATCGGCAAGCTGGCAGGTAACGAAGGCAACATCACAAACGACGAGGACGAGCAGACCGACCCTGCAATGGCAGCAGAGTTCGTTCGTCAGACAGGCATT
>JAZNKU010000356.1:0-4790 GCA_045578685.1 Eubacteriales bacterium | reverse complement strand
ACCGTTGACGGAAATATATCCGCTTCTGAAGGATGGTCGACAGCAGCAAAGATGGATTACGATACTTTGGGATTTTTCTGGCATGTCAATCCTCTTACTTTCAAGGGAACTGTCAAGTTTGCCTATGACGAGGAATATTTCTACTATGCGGCAGACCTTACCGATGGTTTAGAGACCGTTCACGAGATCACAGGTGAGGTTATTCCTGCAGGAACAAACGAGTTCGTTTATTCCACAGGCGTGGATGATATCGATGTCAAGGCTGACGGTACAGCCTTTGGCTACAATGGTGATGTTTTTGGTATGCTTATCGACCCAATGGGTATCATGCTTGACGGTGGATTTACCGGTGGCGATGACAATACTCCGTGGTATATGGTAGGATTGTTTGAGGGCGATGTTGCCAAGATGTACAGAGAAAAGGTAAATGCAGGTGAAGTGACCGACCGTGTAAAGGTTGCGGGTCATAAGACCTCCTACGGCTGGTGTCTTGAGGCAGGTATTCCTTGGGATATGATAATCGAGGATATCGAGGCTATATCCTTCGGCGACTGCGTTGTAGATAAGACAGAGCTTCTTAATAACAAATCCCTTATCCGTGCGGGTGCTATGTACCATGACCGTTTCAACGATCCCGAGGCAGGCGAGGTTGCTACATGGGGATGCTTCGTAACCGTTCCCGCCACCATGGCAGACGGAACTCCGGGCAATATGGGTACGGGAACTAATGTCCAGTCCTTAGGCCTTAAGCTTTATCTTGAAGGTAAGGATGATTCTGTTACCACAGACACTACCACCGCTGAAACCACAACGGCAGAGCCTGAGACCTCTTACATACCCGTAACCGATGAAGAGGGTAATGAGGTTACCGACGAAAAGGGCAACAAGGTTACGCAGAAGGTTACGGTTAAGTCCACCACCAAGAAGGCTACCACAGGTACCTCCACAGGCGGTAACGCTGCACAGACCTTTGATATCGGTGTTGCCGTAGCACTCGGTACACTTGTTACCTCCGCTATTGGCTTTGTAGCCGCAAAGAAAAAGAGATGAAAAAATTAATTTGTATTTTACTTTTACTTTCCTGTCTTGGTTTTAGCGTATCCGCTAACCCCAACATGCAGGCAGACGTGGGTAACATTAACGTTCCTATGTCCGCACCTACAGTAGACGGAAACATTACAACGACAGAGGGTTGGTCTGAGGGTGTCTATGCCTACAAGGATCTTATGGCTACCTTCGGAAACACCAACGACATTCTCCAGTCCTTCTATCTGTACTATGCCTATGACAGCAACGGTCTTTACTATGCCGCAGATATCCTTGACAATAGTTTCGTGCTGTCAACGGGTGAGGACGATATAGATAACGTTCAGAACGATTTCAATATCAAAAACGAGGTAGTATACGGCTATAACGGTGATATATTTACCTTCACGATAGATCCTCTCGGAAGATTTCTCAACGAGGGATATCTTGCCAACAGCGACTATAACGCTTGGTATTCGGTAGGTATCTTTGAAGGTGATGTATGCCGTATGTACCGTGCACATAACCGTAGCGGTGATATAACCTCTGAGGTCAAGCTGAGCGGACAGGTAACGGATTCAGGCTGGCGTTTTGAAGCCTTTATTCCCTGGTACTTTATCAGTCAGGACGCAGAAGAAATGTCCTTCGGTGATATTACAGTAACTCCGGAGGAACTTTCTGCAGGTGCTGCCGAGCCCAGAGCAATGGCGATATATATGGACAGATTCGATGACCCCGAGTCGGGTGACGATGAAACCTTCCAGCGCTTTGCCACCTGCGGACATGTTCTGGCAGACGGACTTATGGGATATCTGTCCTCAGGTGTATGCCTTAAGGCTTACGGAATTACCCTGACTCTGGAGGGTAACGGCGAAGCTACAGACACTACAATGAATGTAGATACCACAGTAACCGATACCCAAAAAGGAACTGATACAGCAAGCAAGGATTCGGTAACTACACAAAAAGAAACTGCCAAGTCCACCACCAAGAAGGCGGCAACAGGCAGTACTACAGGCGGTAACGCAGCACAGACCTTTGATATGGGTGTAGCTGCAGCTATAGGCGGAGTGGTGATAGCTGTTGTGGTATTTATCTTCACAAAGAAAAAGATGTAATAAAAAGGAGTTGCAAAGCAACTCCTTTTGCGATATATTTGCCTTTGGCAAATGCGATATTTTCCTCTTCGATAAAAGCGATATATCTTGCTACACAAGATGCGATATGATGTAAATCCCTCGCACCCCGCAGGGTATATCGCGTCCGAAGGACATATCGTTCCCCATAGGGGAATATCGCAAATCCTGTAAGGGATTTATATCGCGGGAACTGTCATAGACAGTTCCTACACAGCCATCGCATCGTCGGGAATACCGCACTTACGCATAAAGTCCATAAGCCCGTCACGGATCTCGTCGCGCTCAAAGTTGGCATCCTCCAAAGTACTGTCATCAAATGTATTAAGACGGTGATAGTAATCTATAGCAAGGATAAGATAATCATCGTTACCGAGATCAAAGTTATCGTATATCAGATCCTCGCACTCACCGAATTCTCTTTCTTCGATAAGAGAACAGATATGATCGTACAGCTCGTCGGTGACTGCCCCCTTCTTATCGTAGCTTACACAGTTTGTACCGAAGAGTATCTTTGAGGCTATCTGTACCAATGCTTCTATCTGTCTTGAAATGATATCGTTATCGTAAAACATAGCTTTTCCTCCAAAATATATACAATAGTATAAAAGATAGTCTTTATTTTGTCAATAGAATATGTTATAATATAATGTGAGGTGATTAAAAATGACATTTATGGAATTAGCAAAGGACAGATATTCTGTCAGAAAATATAAGGAAGAGGCTATCCCTGCGGATATTCTGGATCGTATAATCGAGGCGGGGATGTACGCTCCCACAGCATGTAACAACCAGCCTCAGAAGATATATGTTGCAAAGTCCAAGGAATCGATCGACAAGCTTAAGGAATGTACTCCTTTTACCTTTGATGCTCCCGTAGTTATGGTTATCGGCTATGATAAGACCCGCAGTTGGTATAACAAGCGTATGCCCGGCTATGAATCCGGCGAGACAGACGCAGCTATAGTTACCACCCATATGATGCTTGAGGCTTGGGAGGCGGGTATCGGCTCCTGTTGGGTAGGCGTATTCAATGCAGACGAGGTTTCCTCTGCTCTCGGACTCCCCGAGAATATTCGTGTCACAGCCCTTATGCCTATGGGATATGCAGATATGGAGGCAGGACCCAGACACAGCCAGTTCAGAGAAAGAGAAGATATAGTGGAAGAGATCTGATGAACAACAGAGACATTTTTGAGAACATGACTGTGCCGAAGGCGGTGGCAAAGCTTGCCATACCTACGGTTTTGAGTCAGCTTGTAGTACTGATATATAACCTTGCCGACGCATTCTTCGTCGGGCACACTAACGACCCATCACAGATAGCAGCTTTGACGGTAAGCTTCCCCATATTTATGTGCCTTACCATGGTGGCAAACCTTTTCGGCATCGGAGCCAACAGCTTTATGTCCCGTTCCCTCGGCGAAAAGAAGCCCGAAAACGCCCACAAAGCCTCTACCTTCGGCTTTTACGGCTCGTTCATAGCAGTAGGCGTTCTTATAGTTATCTTAAACCTTTTTAACGGTCATATTTTCCGTATAGCGGGTGCCGTTACAGAGTCGACCTTTGGTTATACTTATTCCTATCTGTTCTGGACCTTTAGCTTAGGCGGTATACCAACCGTAGGCTCTATGGTGCTGGCTCACCTTATCCGTTCTGAGGGAAACACCAAGCAGGCAAGCATCGGGGTAGCCCTCGGCGGTATACTTAATATAATACTTGACTGGCTCTTTGTTTCTGCCCTTGATATGGGTATAGGCGGAGCAGGTATCGCTACCTTTATATCCAATCTTATATCCTTTACTTATCTTCTGATCGTAGCCTTGAGAACAAAGGACAGCGTAATAACCCTTAACCCCTTAAAGCTCAGATTTGAGAAGAATATAATCAGTTCTGTAATACTCGTCGGCATACCTGCCGCCGCAGTTATAATACTGGGCACGGTAGCTAATGTTCTCCTGACTAACTCAATGTCCTCCTACGGTGATATATCTATCGCCGCACAGGGAACCGTGCAGAAGATCGGTTCCGTGGGAATACAGATAACCGTCGGTCTGACACAGGGTATAATGCCCCTCTTGGGTTATTGCTACGGTGCGGGAAACATAAAGAGATTCAGAGCAGTCAGCAACCTTTCCTTTGTGATACTTGCCGTTTATGCAGGAATCTGCGTTGCACTTGCAGAGCTGTTTGCGGAGCCCTTGATTTGTGTGTTTACCACCGAGGCTCAGACGGTAGAGAAGGGAATAGCCTTTATCCGTATCTGGTTCTTATGTGTTCCGGGTATGTGCTTTACAAATCTTTTCGGTGCAATATTCCAGTCTATGGGAAGATGGTTTCAGTCACTTCTGCTCTCGGTGTTCAGACAGTTAGTGGTGCTTATCCCTCTTCTTATTGTTCTTAAGAATTTCGGCGGTGAGATGGGTCTTATGTGCGCACAGCCTGTGGCGGATACCTTGACCCTTGTGATAGGCTTTATAATGTATATATTCATAATTAATAAGATGAAAAAAGTCTCGGAGTGATCCGAGACTTCAGTTTGATGACAAAGTCATCAAACTGACCAGAGGCTGAGAAACGAAGTGGATATTTTGTGAAATCCTTTTCGTCGGCGTACTAAGTACGACA
>JAZNKU010000355.1:0-3547 GCA_045578685.1 Eubacteriales bacterium | reverse complement strand
TTTACTGTTTTTTCATCTGCCGTAAGAATAATATCACCGCAAGCACCGACAGAGCCAAGGCATATGCGATCACCCATAAAAGATGAGGAAGGATATCGCCAAGGTTACCCGACAGTGCTGCCCGCTCCAGCTCTACCGCATGGACAAAGGGCAGCGCATAAGCTATACGCTTAAATACTCCGCCAACCAGCTCAAGGTCAAACCAAATTCCCGAAAGCCAGGCAGAAAGGTTAGTAAGCAGTGCTCCGCAGATTCCCCCTACCTGCTTGTCGGTAAGCATACTGCCGAACAACAGACCCATAGCTATATAAAGCAGGGATACGGGCAGGATGAAGATAAGAGCATATAGAATATTTACGGTAATATCAAGACCGAGGATAAGGGCAGCGATATAGCATATAACACTCTGACAAAGAGCTATAGGGAGTATGGGCAGAGTGTACCCAAGGATAAAATCCATTGCCGTCAGGGGCGTTGTATAAAGCCTCTGCAAAAGAGAGCTTGTTCTGTCCTTGGAGATAAGGGTTGCGGAAAAGAGGGTCATAAAGGACAGTCCAAAAACGCTTACTCCCGGAGCAAGGGATTCTATAGCAAAAAGCTCAACGGGAATATTTGCCTGTATTGCACTTAAAAGCAATATAAGCACCAGAGGAAAACCAAGCCCGAAGGCAAGATTCAACGGATCCCGCAATATCTCCTTTGTGTTTCTGCCCGCAAAGGTAAGCATCTTCATTTCGCCACCCCCTTGACAATACGGATAAAGGCTTCTTCAAAGTTGTCTGTGCCTGCCGTTTCTTTTATCTTATCTGCGGTATCGCAGATAAGGAGCCCGCCGTCCTTCATAATGGCGATACGGTCGGACAGCGCCTCCGCCTCCTCCATATAGTGGGTGGTGAGGATAACCGTTACCTTACCCTTGAGGGAACGGATGATATCCCACAGATCACTTCTTGCAATAACATCAAGACCGAGGGTAGGCTCGTCAAGGAATAGTATCTCAGGCTCGCTTATAAGTACCATGGCTATACTCAGCCTTCTCTGCCAGCCGCCTGAGAGCTTGCCTGCTTTTTTCTTGCTTTTGATATCAAGCCCCAAAAGTTCGGATAGCTCATTGATCTTTGCGTTCTGTTTGTCTTTTGTAAAACCGTTTACACCACAGATAAGCTCAAGGTTTTCTTTCACGGTAAGACCCGGAGCAACGGCGGTTTCCTGTGGGGACACCGCAATAAGCTTCTTTACCTCGGCGGCTTCACGGCAGATGCTCTTGCCCAGAAGCAGGGCGTCACCCGAGGTGGGAGCCGTAAGGCAGGAAAGCATTTTTATCGTAGTGGTCTTGCCCGCTCCGTTCACACCGAGCAGGGAGAAAAGCTCGCCCTCCTCTATAGACAGCGAGAGACTGTCGACGGCTACCGTGTCACGGTATTTTTTTGTAAGAGATCTTATTTCAATCGCATTCATTTTCCTTAATCCTTTGTATGATGCCCAGATATACATCGCTTAACATTTTGCTGATAAGCTCGGAATCAAGCTTCAAAAAAGAGGTGGCAAGCATGGTTGCAATACCGTGAACACAGCTCCACATCTCAAGATGTATAAGCTCGGCTTTTTCCCTTGTGACAGAGTTTGCTTTCATTATCATCTCCACCGATTCGGTAAAATCAGGAGTGGGAGATATATCCTCTCCTCCTCTGTCACGCATAAAGAGAAGCTTGAAAAGCTGTTTTTCCTCCTCGGCAAATCGGATATAAGCCATACCGAAGGACTTATACCTCGGGTATTTTCCGCTATTGACTTCTCTTTCGATAAAATCGAAATAAATATCATATGCGGCGGCAAGAGCCGCATTTTGTAATTCATCCATAGTGGCAAAGTTCGAAAAAACCGGCTGGGTGGAGCAGTTAAGCTCTGCGGCTACAGACCTCGCGTTCAGAGCCTCTGTTCCCTTGTTGCGTACAAGCTCCAGCGCTGTTTTTATTATATCCTCTTTTGTAATTTTAACCTTAGGCGGCATATTGACCTCCGTTAAATAGCACCTGTTATATATCGTTTGTTATTTTATCATACAAAAACTCTTTTGTCAACAAAAAAACTCAAGCCGAAGCTTGAGTTTTTATTTTAGTTTTTCATTAAGGTAACAACTACCTCTACCATCTTTTCCATAGCCCCGATGGGTACAAACTCCTTGACACCGTGGAAGTTGGCACCGCCGGTGGAAAGGTTGGGACAAGGTAAGCCCTCAAATGAGAGTCTTGCACCGTCAGTACCGCCTCTTATAGGAACTATCATAGGCTCGACCCCTGCCGCCTTCATTGCGGCTACTGCATTGTCGATGATATGCATATGAGGTGTGATCTTCTCCTTCATATTAAAGTAGCTGTCCTTGATCTCACACACAAAGCTTCCCTCTCCGTAAACGGTATTCAGGTAGTTTGTAAGGTTACGGACAAAGATCTTGCGGTCTGTAAACTTCTTCATATCGTGGTCACGGATAATGTAGAAAAGCTCGGCTGTAGTTTCGTCACCCTTCATATCACAAAGGTGATAGAAGCCCTCGTAGCCCTCGGTGGTGGCGGGTGTTTCGGACTTGGGCATCATATTTATAAACTCAGCCGCAAGGAGGCTTGCGTTCTTCATCTTGTTCTTTGCGCTGCCGGGATGGATGTTGATACCGTGAACGGTGATCTTGGCAGAAGCACCGTTAAAGTTCTCATACTCTATCTCGCCCAGCTCTCCGCCGTCAACGGTATATGCGTGGTCGCAGGCAAATTTCTTTATATCAAAGCGGTCAGCACCTCTGCCTATCTCTTCGTCGGGGGTGATGCCTACCGCAATTCTGCCATGGCTTATCTCGGGATGGTTTATAATATACTCGCAGGCAGCAAAAATCTCGGCAATTCCCGCCTTGTCGTCAGCACCGAGCAGGGTCGTGCCGTCGGTTACTATGATATCCATACCAATGCATTTTTCGAGATAGGGGAACTGATCTGCCTCGATACTCATGCCGTTGCCAAGCTCGATATCGCCGCCATTGTAGTGTACTACCTTAGGGGTGATGCCGTCACCCTTTACGGCAGGGCTTGTGTCCATATGAGCCACAAATCCGATAGAAGGATCAGCCTCTCTGCCCGCAGTTGCAGGGATAAAGCCGTAAACATAGCCGTCCTTGTCAAGCTCTACGTCGGTCAAGCCTATCTGCTTTAATTCTTCAGCAAGATATTTTCCGAGCTCAAGCTGTGAAGGAGTGGAGGGGCAAGTGTCAGAGGTCTCGTCAGAGTTTGTACCGAAGGATACGTATTTTAAAAATCTTTCGCTAACTGTCATTTTAGTTTCCTCGTTATAATTGTTATATGCTTATTATAACAAATTAAAATGGGTTTGTAAACAGAAATAATTGTTTACACTTTTCTGTTATGATACAATTGATAGGTAACAAATAAAAAAGAAAATAGACTCCAAATGTGATATAATATTAATCACCACAAAAACACCAATCACAAAAGGAGCTATTTTCATGAATAGTATAACATCAGATGCACGGTTTCGTCAA
>JAZNKU010000354.1:0-2653 GCA_045578685.1 Eubacteriales bacterium | reverse complement strand
ACACCGGGAAGGTCCTTAACTCTTCCGCCTCTGATCATTACGACTGAGTGCTCCTGAATGTTATGACCGATACCGGGGATGTAAGCTGTAACTTCCTGTCCGTTAGTAAGTCTTACTCTGGCAATCTTACGAAGAGCTGAGTTAGGCTTCTTAGGTGTCTTTGTCGTAACCTTAGTGCACACGCCTCTCTTTTGAGGTGAAGGAACATTTGTCGCTTCTTTCTTGAGTGTGTTGATACCTGTCTGGAGAGCAGGTGACTTTGATTTGTAAGTTACCTGTTCACGACCGTGTCTGACAAGCTGGTTAAATGTCGGCATTCTTTTTCCTCCTTGTTCCAGATTAATTTATTTCACCGTCAGCATAAGCCGACGAAATGAAACCGTACTGTCTGCAATTCCGTTTAGACACACCGAGACTCGCAGAGTTTTCCCTCTGCGAGACGCGGTTATCAATAATTTTGCATAGAATTACTAATATATTTTACATTATCGCCTTTTCAAAGTCAATCATAATATAAAATTTATTTTAAATTCTGCGTTTTGCACAAAACCTCTCTTTAAAAGGCTTTGCTTTGTTGTCAATACTGCTCAGTAGTGACGGGTGATGAAATAATATCGTTAGGCTTAACCTCAATATCACGGTAGATATCAAGACCGGTTCCCGCAGGAATGAGCTTTCCGATAATAACATTTTCCTTTAAGCCGAGAAGGGGATCGATCTTACCCTGAATAGCAGCCTCTGTGAGAACCTTTGTGGTCTCCTGGAAGGAAGCTGCCGACAAGAAGGATTCTGTAGAAAGGGAAGCCTTTGTAATACCCTGAAGTATAGGTGTGTAGGTTGCCTGACGGAGCATTGACTCGCCTGCGGCAACTCTTGCTTCAATTTCTTCGTTAGCTGTGATGATTTCAGATACATCAATAAGAGCACCTGCGATGAGATTTGTATCTCCTGAGTCATCTACTCTTGCCTTTCTTGTCATCTGACGGGCAATAACCTCGATGTGCTTATCGCTGATATCAACGCTCTGGAGACAGTAAACCTTCTGTACCTCGCGGATGATATAGCTGTAAACAGCATCCATACCCTGAATTCTTGCTACATCTGTGGGGAAGAGTGTACCCTCGGTCAGCCTCTGACCGTGAACTACATACTCTCCGTCTTCTGCAAGGATACGGGCACTCATTGCAACGGGATAGGATTTCTCCTCGCCTGTTACTTCATTCTTTATTATAAGTCTGTTCTTCTTTGTGTTGTCAATGATTATCTTACCGTCGATCTCAGCAATGATAGCTGTCTTCTTGGGACGGCGTGCCTCGAAGAGCTCTTCAACTCTGGGAAGACCCTGAGTAATATCTCCTCCGGCGATACCACCTGTATGGAAGGTTCTCATTGTAAGCTGTGTACCGGGCTCACCGATAGACTGTGCAGCAAGAATACCAACTGCCTCACCAATGTTGACCTGCTTACCTGATGCCATGTCGGCACCGTAGCAATGAGCACATATGCCGTGCTTCGAACGGCAGTTGAGGATAGAACGGATATGAATACCCTCAAAGTTCTTCTTATCCTCTTCGCTCATATCGTTTACAGCCTTCTGAATAGCTATTGACTGCTCCTCGGAAATGAGGTCACCGTCACGGGCAATTATATTACCGTCCTTATCAGCAAAGTCACCGATAATATATCTGCCTACTATTCTTACCTTCAAGGGCTCGATAAGCTCGTTACCCTCTCTGATCTCTGTAATATACGCACCTCTTGTGTCTCCGCAGTCTATCTGGCGGATGATTACCTGCTGAGCAACATCTACAAGACGACGAGTAAGGTAACCCGAGTCAGCAGTACGAAGAGCGGTATCGGCAAGACCTTTACGGGCACCTCTTGCAGCTGTGAAGTACTCCAATATTGTCAAGCCTTCACGGAAGTTTGCCTTGATGGGGATCTCCAGTGTACGACCTGAAGCGGTAGCCATAAGACCACGCATACCTGCAAGCTGTCTGATCTGCTTGATTGAACCTCTCGCACCGGAGTCAGCCATCATGAATATGGGATTGAACTTGTCAAGGTTGTCCTGAAGTGCCTTAGCAACATCGTTGGTAGCAACCTCCCATGTCTTGATAACTGCACTTCTTCTTTCCTCGTCGGTAGCAAGACCCTTGCGGTAGAGTTTGGTGATGTGGTCTACCTTTTCGTCTGCCTTTGCAAGGATGTCCCTCTTTGCGGGAGGAACTGTCATATCTGAAACCGAGATGGTGATAGCTCCCTTTGTGGAATACTTGAAGCCCATAGCCTTGATATCGTCAAGGAGCTTTGAGGTTCTTGCGATTCCGCAATACTTGATGGAAGCATCGATAATGTTACCCAAGTCATCCTTCTTAACGACATGATTTATCTCAAGGACAAATGCATCTTCGGGAGTAATTCTTTCAACAAAGTGAAGGTTCTGAGGGATAACGCTGTTAAATATAAATCTACCGAGAGTACATGAAACAAGGCCTGTAAGTTTCTGACCGTTGAACTCGCGTTCTGCTCTGATCTTGATGGGAGCGTGAAGTCCAAGGTAGCCGTTTTCGTAAGCCATATTAGCTTCGTTGAAGTCACGGTAAACATTGCCCTCTCCCTTTTCACCCTTCTTTTCGTAGGTCAGGTAGTA
>JAZNKU010000353.1:0-6947 GCA_045578685.1 Eubacteriales bacterium | reverse complement strand
CCCATCGACTCCAACACTATGAATATCAGTGCCGATCAGCTTGTACTGTATGAGTACAATACCCAGTCAAGCATGGCGGGATGGGTCAGCGGTTTTCATAACTTCCAGATCTACTATCAGCAGCTCTGGGCTGGAGGAGACCATGTATACACCTATACCCTTAAGATAAAGGACGAATATCTGTACTCCACCGAGGATGTGGAATTTACCTTTGACAACACTGCAGAGTTGCTCTGGGACGATCACGGCACCTCAGGTCCCGTGACCGATACCGTTGAGTACAATACGGGTCTGTTAGACAAGCAGGCGGTTCTTAAGGACACTAAGCTTGAGTTTGATATCCATATCAACCGACATGCACTTGATATGCTGGAGGGCACCGATACCATCGTAGTAGAGGACACTATGACAAGCAATCTCTCGGTATACTGGAGCTCTATCAAGCTTATGTACGAGGATCCGCAGGGTAACTGGATCGATTTTGATTCACCTGACAGTTCCTATAAGTATCAGGTCACCTATGATACGGTACACAACCGGCTTACCTTTACTCTTCCCGACAGCTTGCACATGCGTATCGACTATACCACCCTTATAACCGACGACGGCTTCGTTTCTCTTAACAATAACGTTCGTGTAGACGGTAAGGCAAGTGTAACCGTTGTCTTTGATGCCATCTTCCGAGTGGAAGATCACAGCGGTGAGGCGGCGGGCTCAAACCACCGTATAGCTCTGCTTAAGCAGGACGGACTAACATATGCTCACCTTCCCGGTGCTACCTTCCTTCTTTACGGACCGATGGGAGATCCGGAGGCTGCGCTGCCTTCGGGAGTTCAAAGATATTTTGAAACCGACAGCGGGGAGACCCTCGGATATATCGGAGCCTATACCACGGGTGCTGACGGCTCTGTTTTGGTACAGACTCAGTACCTTACCGTGGGCGGGCCCTATGCCTTTATTGAAACGGTAGCTCCAAATGGGTACAAGCTGCTTGATAAGCCCGCATATTTCTATTTCCACGAGACGGATCCCAACGGAAAGATTCCTACTATCACTACTATCATGGTTATAGAAAACTATAATGACGTTTTTGTTCTTCCCGGTACGGGAGACTTTGGCGTCAGACACTTGACAGTTATCGGTCTGACACTTACGGTCACTCCGATATTGTATAGCATTCTTCGCCGCAAGCGAGAAAGGAGGGCTATCAGAACTCCATAGACCGCTCGGATCACGGCGACGATGCAAAAAACAAAACAAATTAAATTGCAAATTAAAAAAGAAAGGAAGTAAAAAAATGAAAAAGTTATTTGCAGTTTTATTGGCACTCACATTTGTTCTCTCTCTGGGAACAGCTACATTTGCAGCTGACAACGGCAAGATCACCATTACCAACGCCGTTGACGGTGCAGACTACGAGATCTACAAGATTCTCGACTTCACACCCTCCAACGCTGACGGTGATGCAGGTATCTACACCATCGTTGCAGGCTGGGAGAACTTCATAGCAGCTCAGTTTGCCTACTTTGAAGTCACAACAAACGGCGATCAGAAGACCGTAACCCTCAAGGAAGGTGTTGCAGAGGTTGACCAGACCCTTGCTAAGGCAGCTGTTGCTTACGCAGAGGAAAACAGCATCGCTGCAACCGAATCCAACGAAGCAGACGGCACAACCGTTGAGTTCACAGGTCTTGAACTTGGTTACTATGCAATAGATACCTCTCTCGGTACTCTTTGCGCTCTTACCAACACAAACTCTGACTTCACCGCTACCGAGAAGAACGAAAAGCCTGACATCGATAAGTTCGTTCAGGAAGACGCTGACGATTCTTGGGGTAAGGTAAACGACGCTGACATCGATCAGGTTGTTAACTACAAGTCCACCGTTACCGTTGGTGTCGGTGCTACAAACTATGTTATGCACGATACCATGGATGCAGGTCTTACATTTGACGCAGACAGCGTTGTAGTTAAGCTTGCTGACGGCACTGTTGTTGATGCAGCAAACTACACCGTCGTATACCCCGCAACTGACGGTCATACCTTTGATGTTAGATTTGAAAATTCCTTCATCGAAGGTCTTACAAAGGGTACACAGTTCACAGTTTACTACTCTGCTACTCTCAACGAGAACGCTATTATCGTAACCGACGGTAACGACAACACCGTTAAGCTTACCTACGGTGAGGACAGCACTTGGGAAACCAACGAGCACAAGACCACAACCTACACTTGGAAGATGGATGTTTTCAAGTTCACCTACGGTGATGAAAAAGCTAAGCTCGCTCTCGCAGGCGCTAAGTTCCAGCTTCTCGACAAGGACGGCAATGCTATCAAGTTTACTCAGGTTGCAGGCGCAGAGGTTCCTACCTACAAGGTTGACAAGGACGGTACAGTAACCGAGATCACCACCGATGATAACGGTAAGTTCGAGCTCGTAGGTCTTGACGAGGGTGCATACAAGCTCCACGAGACCGAGGCTCCCGCAGGCTATAACAAGCTCGCACAGGACCTTGACGTTGTTATCACAAGCGAACACAAGGATGCAGAGCTCACAGCTTCTTACAAGATCAACAGCGCTGATCCCGCAACCATCGAGGTAGAAAACAAGACAGGCTCTCTGCTTCCCGAAACCGGCGGTATCGGTACCACTATCTTCTATATAGGCGGCGGAATCCTCATGCTCGCAGCAGTTGTTCTTTTCGTTACCAAGAAGAGAATGGCAAGCTTTGGCTGAAGGAGTAAAGAATCTGACGATTCTGATAGCGAAAGCTAACAAGTATTAGTATCTGTCCCTGCCGACCTTGTGTCGGCAGGGGGATACAATAAAATTCTGACCCTTGTTACCGAAGGCCCTTCGGTAATGACGATGAGAATTTTATTTGAAAGAGAAACGGTATGGACGGTAATAAAAAACGAAAGAAGAAAAGCGGCAAGCTGTCTACGATTATACTTGTAGCCATCTTTTTGACAGGTCTTTGCGTACTGTTGTATCCTACCATAAGTGATTTCTGGAACGAAAAGAGGCAGTCGGAGGCGATCATGAACTATGACGACCTGATCGCCGACATGACACCCGAGGATTACAGCAGTTTCTTTGAAGCGGCAGATGCCTATAACGAAAAGATCAGAAATATGGATACACCCTTTCTGGGTCATAAAAATATTACGGATGAGTATCACAGCATTCTGGATGTCAACGGTAACGGAATGATGGGGTATATCACCATCGAAAGGATAAATGTTCAGCTCCCTATATATCACGGTACATCGGCACAGGTGCTTAACTCTGCTGTGGGACATGTGGAGGGCTCTACCGTTCCGGTGGGAGGAGAGAACACGCACGCGGTATTGTCCGCTCACAGAGGACTACCCTCTGCCAAGCTGTTTACAAATCTTGACAAGCTTGAGATAGGAGATATATTCACAATAAAGATACTGGACAGAACTGTTACATATCAGGTGGAACAGGTGCTGATAGTACTGCCTCATCAGGTCAACGATCTGTATGTAGAAAAGGGCAAGGATCAGTGCACCCTCGTGACCTGTACACCCTACGGTGTAAACACTCACAGATTGCTGGTGAGAGGCACCAGGATAGAGAATATTGAGCCGGAGCGGGTTGTAACCGTAATAACGGAGGCATACCGTATAGATCCTCTTATCGTTACACCTGCGGCGGCGGTACCCATGCTTGTAGCGTTGCTGGTATTCCTTCTGGCAAAAAGCAGAAAAGAGGGCAAGCAAAAGCGTATAAGACCCAAGGATATAGAATAGACCAAAAAGGAGTGAGGAAAATGTCGTATAGATCGAACATCAAGGCTGTCAGACTGATGAGCATAGTTGTTTTGTGCATTTCCTTGCTCTCTTTCTTTGCCGTTATCGGTTTTGCCGAGGATTATGGCACTCTGACGCTTACTCTTCTTGACAGGGAGGAGGGCACACCGGTTAGTGAAGTGGCGTTCAGACTTTATAAATTTGCTTCTGCAGAAAATAAAAACGGGAAATATGTTTATACCTACGACGAGGGCTACAGAGCCTGCGGTATGGATATGGGTAATTTTGGCGACTCCTATCTCCCGATACATCTTGCGGCGTATGCACAGTATAACGGGATGACCTATACCGAGGCGGTTACCGATGATATGGGCATGACTGTATTTGAAGAGCTTTCTCTCGGTGCGTATCTTGTTTTGCCTGTTGGAGAAAAGGAGGGGTACATAACCCCCACTCCCTTTATCATAACCGTACCAATGTGGGATGCGGCAGAGGAAAAATGGCAGTTTGATATTGATGCTTCACCCAAGACCGATATACGGGGTGAGGAGGGAGCTATGACACATATCAGTGTCAAAAAGCAATGGTTCGGAGAGGGAGAGCATCCTTCGGAGATTAAGGTGTCGCTGTTGAGAGACTCGGTCATAGTCGACACGGTTATTCTCAACGGTGAGAAGGATTGGTATCACAGATGGGACCGCCTTGACAGAGCTCATAGCTGGAGCGTTGCTGAGATATCCGTGCCCGAGGGCTATGCAGTAGGCTACAATATTTCCGAGATGACGGTAACTATAGATAATTCCAAGCTTGAATATGACGATCCCACGGATGACTCTCCCGGTGAGACTACGGATGACACAGAGCCGGGAGATACTACCCCGCCCGACAAGCTTATACAGACGGGACAGCTTAACTGGCCTGTTCCCGTGCTGTCGGTTATGGGTCTTGTTATATTTGCCGCAGGCTGGGCACTGTGCAATCTCGGCAGGGGAGAAGAGGATAACCGATGAGAAAAAAGCTGGGTCATCTTTTTATGGCCGTTGGATTGATATTGGTAGTGTCGGCTTTGCTTCTGCTGGTTTATAATAATACCGAAAGCAAAGGTGCCAAGGAAAATGCTGCTCAGATAATGGAATCTATACGAACCGAGATATCCGAACTTGAAGCGACAGAGCCGCTCAGTGATCCCTTTGAAGAGGAGATGACGGTAAAGGATATTGACGGCTACGGATATATCGGGTATCTCTCCCTGCCTTCTCTTTCGCTGGAGCTGCCCGTAATGTCCGAGTGGGACTATGACAGGCTTAAGATATCTGCATGCCGTTATTACGGAAGCACCAAGACGGATAATCTCGTTATAGCCGCGCATAATTACAGATATCATTTCGGATATATCGGAAACTTAAATCAGGGAGATACGGTCATATTTACCGATATGGACGCCCGTACATACAGCTACAGGGTAGAGTCTATAGAGCTGCTTTCCGCCACCGATGTCGATAAAGTCAAGGATACGGGAGATGACCTGATACTCTATACCTGCAATTACAGCGGCAACAAGAGAATAACCGTAAGATGCAGATGCACAGAAAACCAATAAGACATATCGGAGATGGTTGATATGACTAAGGGTTCAAGAATTTTCTTTATAATAATATCCGTTCTGATCCTGTCGAGCGTTATTTTTCTGCCCGTATACTCGGAGGGGCAGGGAATGCTGGTATGGAAGGCAGAATATAACTTTGTCCGTATTATAGGCGATCTTCTTATGGAGGACGGTACTCTTTCTCTTTGGGTGGTGCATATGACCCTGGGAGTATTCATTCCCGCCGTGGTGATGCTTGCGACCTCATTCACCCGTATGAGATGGCTCTATTCTCTTTTTAACACCTTGGGTATACTCGTGTGGTTCTTCAACTTTTTCAGATACGCACTTCAAAAGGGAGTATTGCCCTTATTTGATATACATACCACCGATATCTCCATAGGCTCGTGGCTTGCAATATTCTTCTTTCTCATATCCGCCCTCGTGCTGCTCTGCACGAAAAAGAAAAAGGACACAGCCGAAGAAAAATACGACGGCAGATGTCCCGAGTGCGGTATAAAGCTCAGAGGAAATTTGAATTACTGTCCCCGTTGCGGAACAATTCTGAAGAAAAATTAAAAGGTCTCAGTAGAGACCTTTTAATTATTTTTATCGGGAACATCCTTAACGGCTGCAGCTATTACCTGATAGTTGAGCTCCATCTTGTATACCGAGCTGCCCATCTTTTCGTGGAAATCCTCTATGGTGGAGATGCCCAGATCCTGAGCCTCCTGCTTGAATACAACATTCAGTGCGTTGTTGTATTCCTCCTTTGTGACCTCTATGTTATACTTTTTCTTGAGGGCGTGGATGATGAGATCCTTTTTTATGTTGTCCTGAGCGTAAGCTGCACGCTTTTCATCGTATTTCTCGCGGGACTCGTAGTTGGCGGCGATATACTCGTCAAGGGTCGCACCGGTAGACTGACCGGCTGCGGTTGAATTGGCATCAAATTTATCGAGATAGATGTTATACTCATTTTGGGGCATTGCTATAAGCTTGGATTCCTTGACAAGTGCATTATAGAGAGCATCCTGCTTGTAGAGGTCGTTTTCCTGCTCTGTCCATGCCACGATATACGCTCTGAGCTGTTCGTAGGTGGTAACATTCTCAAATTCAAATGACTTGATAGTCTCCTCGTTCAGCTCGGGCAGCTCTGCCGTTTCTATCTTTACAAGCTCGATGGTAAAGGTAGCCTTAGAGTTAGCAAGAACCGTATTGCCTACGTAATCCTCGGGATAAACTATATCGGTGGTTTTGGTCTCACCCTTGGACATACCTACGATGGCATCCTCCAGTGCAGGGATAGCTATACGCTTGCCCAGTGATATCTCTACATTCTTCTGATCCGATATCTGCTGCTCTGTGCCGTAGAAAACAGACTTGTAGTTTACCGTAACCACGTCGCCCGTGGCAGCGGGTCTGTCCGTTATCTCGGTGCGCTTTGCCTTCTGGAGCTGAAGGTTGTATATCTGATTGCCGATGGCTGTATCGTCGGTAGCCATGGTGTGATAGTTGAGCTCGAGAGAGGAGATGTCGGGAATAGTAATATACTCGTCGAAGTTAAGATCGTACTCCAATCCCT
>JAZNKU010000352.1:0-2202 GCA_045578685.1 Eubacteriales bacterium | reverse complement strand
AAACAGGCTCGTCACATACGATAAAGTCAGGATCAAGAGCGAGAGCACGGGCGATACCGATACGCTGACGCTGACCGCCTGAGAACTCGTGTGCATATCTGGAGGCGTGCTCGGAGTTAAGTCCGACCTCTGCCATCAGCTCGAGGATACGCTCTTCTCTTTCTTTTTTGTTGGCATACATCTTGTGAATGTCAAGGGGCTCACCGATGATGTCGGAAACTGTCATTCTGGGATTGAGGGATGAATAGGGGTCCTGGAAAACCATTGTAGCCTTCTTACGGAACTCCTTTATCTGGGATTTGGTCTTAACGGGATCACCGTTATAAAAGACCTCTCCTCCGGTAGGCTTGTAGAGGTGGAGCAGAGTTCTGCCGACGGTTGTTTTGCCGCAGCCCGACTCGCCAACGAGACCGAGAGTCTCGCCCTTCTTTATAGAGAAGGAAACATCATCGACCGCCTTTAAGGGCTTGGTCTTGAAGGCACCTACATTGATATTGAAATATTCTTTTAAATTCTTGACCTCTATCAGCGGAGTTTCAAACTTCTTGTCTTCCATTATTCTTCTCCGCCTTTCTCGGATTCAAGGACAGGCTCTATCTCTCCTGCCTCCATACCGTCTTTTACATTCATCCAGCATCTTGCCGCGTGGTCGTCATTTATTTTCATGAAGGGACCGGGGTGCTTGATGCAGACCTTCATTGCCGCGTCACAACGGGGTGCAAAGGGGCAACCCTCGGGCATGTTAAGAAGGTCGATAGGTGTACCTGTGATGGGCTGAAGCTTCTTTCCCGCAGTGTTCTGAGTGGGGATAGAACGCATAAGACCCTTGGTGTACTCGTGACGGGGATTGTAGAAGATCTCGTCTGCGGTACCCTGCTCACAGATAGAGCCTGCGTACATTACGATAACCTCGTCGCACATCTGAGCCACAACGCCTAAGTCGTGGGTGATCATGATGATAGCCATGCCCAGCTCCTTCTGCAGGGACTGCATAAGCTCAAGTATCTGTGCCTGAATGGTTACGTCAAGAGCCGTGGTGGGCTCGTCTGCTATAAGGATATCAGGCTCGCAGGCAAGTGCCATAGCGATCATTACTCTCTGACGCATACCGCCGGAGAGCTCGTAGGGATACTGCTTCATACGCTTGAGAGGCTCGTTTACGTTAACCAGCTGAAGCATCTCCACAGCTCTGTCCCACGCCTGCTTTTTATTTCTGTCTGTATGGAGGGTGATCGCCTCCATAAGCTGATGTCCGATAGTATAGGTAGGGTTAAGGCTGGTCATAGGGTCCTGAAAGATGATAGAGATCTTGTTACCTCTGACCGTTTTCATGACCTTTTCACCTGCTCCGACAAGCTCTTCGCCGTCAAGCTTGATAGAGCCGTCGACGATCTTACCCGTGCTTGCAAGGATCTGCATGATGGAATATGCGGTTACCGACTTACCTGAGCCGGACTCGCCGACTATTCCGAGCACCTTACCTCTCTCGAGGAAGAAGGAAACTCCGTTTACTGCCTTTACTTCACCTGCAGGAGTGAAGAAGGAGGTTCTTAAATCTTTAACTTCAAGAAGTGACATTTTTTAACCCCCTTTATACTAATTTTTAAGCTTGGGGTCAAATGCATCGCGCAGACCGTCACCGAAAAGGTTGAGGGAAAGAACGATAAGAGAAATGACCACTGCGGGTATTACGAGAAGATGAGGATAGGATTTGATACCGTTTAAGGCATCGGATGCAAGAGAGCCCAGAGAAGGCATGGGTGCGTTAACACCAAGGCCGAGGAAGGAGAGGTAGCTCTCTGTAAAGATAGCGCTGGGGATCTGAAGCGCTGTAGAAATTACGATAACGCTGATACAGTTGGGAAGAAGGTGCTTACGGATGATCCATCCGCCCTTGGCACCGGTAGCGCGGGAGGAAAGCACATATTCCTGCTCACGAAGGGAGAGAATCTGTCCACGGATAAGACGTGACATAGATACCCAGTAAAGAAGGGCGAATACTATGAAAAGACTGATAATATTGGTTCCCAGTTTTTCAAGCACTGTTCCTGCTATCAGAGCAGGAAGCACTGTGTTAAGTACTGCCGCAAGAAGGATTACCATAAGCATATCGGGAAGAGAATAAATAATATCTACTATTCTCATAATTACAAGGTCAACCTTACCACCGCAATAGCCGGCAATAGAACCGATTGTTACACC
>JAZNKU010000351.1:0-3570 GCA_045578685.1 Eubacteriales bacterium | reverse complement strand
ATTGAACGACATTACCGACAATATTAATAACGCCAATATAATTGTAACAATCTTTTTCATACGCTTACTCCTTAAATTTTATATATATATTTTACCATTTAAAATAACATAAATCAATAGTTTCACAAATTAAAAAAGACGCCGAAGCGTATTTTTTATGTATAAGATGAAATTACTTTCTCTTCTTGGTAGCTACAAAGCCGATACCGGAGGTAGCAAGTGCACCGAGAGCTACTGCAATACCGATATCAAAGGTCTGTGCAGCGTTGCCGCCTGTGGAGGTACCTGTGGTAGCCTTCTTGGTGGTGGACTTAACAGTAACCTTCTGTGTAACCTTGTTACCGGAAGCATCTGTTACAACATTACCCTTTTCGTCTGTTACATCAACAAACTCTGTCTCGGTTGCATCACCGCCGTTGTTGGCTGTTGTGGATTCATCTGCATTTCCAGAGTCATCTGCAGAAGGACCCTTAAGGGTGTTGGAAATGTTAAGAGTAATACCGCAGGACATTACAGTATCGCCGGAACCCATATGACCGGGTGTGCCGTCAGCAAGGTTGGTAGGAACTGTTACGAAACGACCCCAAGTAGCAACCTCGCCTGCCTCTTCGTCGTTAAATCTGTCCTGATACATACCAGCTACCTTGTGCTGTGCACCGTCAGCGATAAGCTCGTCAACGGTAAGTACAACGTCACCGTAGGTGATAGCTTCGATATCAGCGATAATTATGTCCCAAGGAATCATAGCCTCGAACTCCCAGCCGTTAGCTGTAGCGTGGCCTGCTACCTTTACCTTGTCGGTAATATCGCCTGCATTAACCTTCTGTCTGTACATCTTAGCCTGATCGCCCTCAAAGAGACCGATCATGTACCAAGGTGTATAGTCACTGTTAAAGCCGTACTCAAGCATACGTCCGAGGGGGTCAAACAAAAGAGCGAATACGTCACCGTCATAACCGTAGTGGAAGGTAGGATCTGTAGAGTCAACGTCGATCCAGTCTTCGCCTGTAGAGTAGATGAACTGGTTCAAGCCGGTAACATCTTCACCGGTGATCTCGTTCTGTGCCTGAAGACCCTCAACGATCTTACCTGCAAAGTAGAAGCCGTCCTTATCAACAGAGAAAAGGATGTTACCATCAGAGGTAAGGGGGTTCTGTCTCCAGAAATAACCGCAAGTCTCTGCATTCATAAGAGCAGCTGTAGACCAACCCTCATCGCCGTTAACAACACCGTCAATAGTAGGTGCACCGGTGGGAACAGTAATGGGGGGGTTCTCAATAACACCGTGAGGACCTGCAGATACAGTAGTTGCAAGTGTCATTGCGAGCATAAGCACGCAAACAAGAATTGCGCTGAATTTTTTCATGTTATTTTCCTCCTAAAATTCATATATAGTGATTATATCATAAGGTTATTAAAAAATCAAGTATTTTATAATCAAAAAAGACGCCGAAGCGTCTTTTTTATGTATAAGATAAAATTACTTTCTCTTCTTGGCAACTACAAAGCCGATACCGGAGGTAGCAAGTGCACCGAGAGCTACTGCGATACCGATATCAAAGGTCTGTGCAGCGTTACCGCCTGTGGAGGTACCTGTGGTAGCCTTCTTGGTGGTGGACTTAACTGTAACCTTCTGAGTAACCTTGTTACCCTTTTCGTCTGTTACAACATTACCCTTTTCGTCTGTTACATCAACGTAAGAGGTTTCGGGCTCGACTGTTGTAGTATCAGCAGTGTTAGAATCGGTTGTGGTAGTGTCATTGCCGCCCTGGGGAGCCCGGAGATGGAGATTGATACCGCAGGAAAGTACATTAGTACCGGAAGAACCGTTACCTGTCATACCTGTTGCAAGAACTGTAGGACATGTTACGAAACGGCCCCAGGTAGATCTCTCACCTGCCTCGGGATCGTCGAAACGGTCGTGATACATAGCACCGAGTCTGATGTAACCGCCGTCCTTAAGAAGCTCAGCCTTGTCGATTACACATTCACCAAAGGAGATATCTTCTACATCCTTGATGATCATATCCCACGGAATAGCCGCCTCAAGCTGCCAACCGTCAGATGTCTTGTGACCTGCAACCTTAACCTGATCGGTAATGTCGCCTGCGTTAATCTTCTGTCTGTACATCTTGGCAACATCGCCCTCGAAGAGACCTACAAGATACCAGGGTGTGTAGTCCTCGTTGCCTGTAAAGCCTGCATCAAGCATAACAGACATGGGGTCGATAATAATTCCGAAAAGGTCACCGTCATAACCGTAGTGGTTTGTAGGATCATCGGAGTCAACGTCGATCCAGTCCTCGCCCTCGGAGTAAAGGAAAGTATTGTAGCCTGCGGGAATAGTCTCACCAGTGATTTCGTGAACAGCCTCAAGACCGTCTACGATGTTAGCGCAGTAATAAAGATTGTCTTCATCCCATGCAAATCTAACGTTACCGTCCATGGTAAGGGGGTTAACGTGCCAATAGAAGCCAAGGGTCTCATAGTTCATAAGAGCAGAAACAGACCAACCCTCGTTTTCATTGATAGTACCGTCGATGGTGGGAGTCATACCGGGTACGTCGATGGGGGGGTTCTCAACGATGCCCTCGGGGCCTGCCATTACGGTAGTAGCCATAGAAGACACGAGAATAAGTAATGTTGCAACGATTGCAATGAATTTCTTCATGACGAAATTCCTCCTAATAAAATAACTATCGGCATTATAACATAGAATATGGCAAATTTCAAGTAAAAAACCATTAAAATGACAAAATAATTATGTACACAAAATTAATTTTTTAGTTGAATTACCTTTTCTATATATTATTACAGTTGAACCCGGGAAATTACTACATTTCAGCTCAATTCTGTGTGTGTTGAAATTTACTAATTAATATGTTATACTATGATTGAAATATTTATTCGGAGGTTGATTATGTCAGAACAACGTATATTTGAAGCTTTGGAACTTTGTAAAAAAGAATATCACAAAGCCGCGCAGCGTTATACATACCGTTCAGAGGATTTGGCAAACACTGCCGATCAAAAAAGCTTTTCTATACAAGAAGTCGGAAGCGCCTCTGATATCGTACGTGAGGGAATCGAGATCTCAAATGAATATTTTTTTGCCAGTGAAGCCATTATTATTTCGTTGGATGCAACTGCCCGTCCTCTTCTTGATTCCTCCCCCTCAGCTCAGGCCGTAGGTGCGGTGGCCGATTTTATAACCGATGTAACATCCGATATGGACAAGAGCACCAGAACGTTTTCGGTAAGCTATAATAATGTAAATCTCGGTGAGGCTGTTAAGGTAGCACCCAGTGCAGGTGTAATTGCAAAATCAATACAGCTGTTTTGGGAGCAGCAGTATAGATCCATGCCTGATTATGCCGATGAAGAACAAAGACGTAAAAACGAAGCAGCAGAAAAAAGCAAGCGAAAGCAGGAAAAATCCGATAGTTCTAAAAAATCGGTAGAATTTATCGAAAGCAAAATAAAGAAACTTAAGGACGCACACTACCCGGTTGAAAAAGAACGTATTAAATTAAGAAACCGTTGTAATGAAGCTCTCATAAGTTTTGAAAG
>JAZNKU010000350.1:0-9702 GCA_045578685.1 Eubacteriales bacterium | reverse complement strand
CGCAATATGCCCGTAGTCGATATATATTTAGCCCAGCTGCCCGACCGTGATATAGACGGAGCACTATCCTGTGAGATCAGACAGTCGGAGATCGACTCTGTCACGAATGAAAGGGTCAAGCGGGAAAAATATTATATCTGGAAGCTCCTTGAATACGGACTGATGCGAAGCTTCGGTATTAAGGCAGAGGAGCTTGATTTCAAAAAGGAGAAAAGCGGCAGATATACCTGCGACCGTGTTGAGTTTTCCATGTCGCATGCCGACGGTGCTCTTGCCGTTTCTGTTTCCAGAGCCGCAGTAGGCATAGATATCGAAAGCATAAGCGTTCATGTGCGTGAGGGTATGCCCGAGCGTATTATGACCGATGCCGAATACGATAGCTACCTTTCTCTGCCCCGGGAGGACAAGCAAAAGCACTTCGTCAAGCTCTGGACGGCAAAGGAAGCACTTTTTAAGGTGTCTCACACAGATCAGTTTATACCCCGTGAGCTTGATACCTCTGCGGGAATATATAAAAGCTATGAAAAAAGCATTGGCGGCAGGCTATACGCTCTCTCTGTTGCCACAGCTACCCCGGAGAGAATAAGAATATATGAGAATATAGAATTAAAATAAGCATTGCCAAAGCAATGCTTATTTTAATATCTGCTTGATTATCCATAGCTGAAGCTGCTTCGGCAGTATATTTAACAGAAGCAACAAGGGATTGCGGTTGATCGTATAGACGAACTTGGTACGCTTTTTAGATAATATATTACTTACCTTTTCGGCAATTTTTGTGGTAGGGATATTACGCGCCTCCACACCCTCGACTATAGTCTTAAAACGTTTGGCGTTGCAGGAATAGAGCTTAGTCTCACGACAGAAGCGGTCAAGCGCATCGGTGGATACTCCCAACATATCGGTTGCCACCGCACCTGCACGAAGCACCGAAACACTTATACCGAGAAGTGCAAGCTCCATGGCAAGGGAGTATGCATATTTGTCAAGAGCTGATTTGGTCACCGCGTAAATACCGGTAAAGGGTAACGGGTCAAGAGGTGCAAGCTCGCTTGTGGTCATTATAATTCTGCTTCCGCTTTTGAGCAAGGGCAGGAAGGTCTTATTGACATTATAAGCGCCGAAAAGGTTTATCTCGAATATTTTTCTGAAATCATCCTCACTTATCTCTGCTAAGGAATCAAGCATATATATCCCCGCAAAATGGATGATCGCATAAAGTCTGTCGGTAACTTCGCTGACCTTATCAAAGGCGTTTTTTATAGAATCAGGTTCACGCAGATCGGCTTGTATCGGAACGATGTTTCCCGTCGGCTCATCCACCCTTATGTCAAGGGCAAAAACAGTATATCCCTGTGAGCATAACAACTCGGTTGCGGCTCTGCCCATGCCGCCATATGCGCCCGTTATAAGTATGTGTTTCATAGCTGACTTAAAGCTCCTTCAATGTCGGATGTAGGATCAAAGCATATCGAAGAATCGTCCTCGTAGGGATCATACTGACCGCCGTCAAAATATTCGGGAAAATATATGAGAGCGTTTCCTTTCGGAAAAATTATATTTCCGCATCCCTCGGGGATACCCATGTCCGTAAACTCCTTGATTATCTGCCTTGTCCTCGTATTATAGGGATTATCCGCTTCATATGAGCCCAACCACGCGGGATTTAACCGTATAGGAATATTATTTTCAAGGCATTCACGAGCAAAGATAGTTACATATTTAAGAGGTACAGATTCCTCGTGAAAGGCATCCACCGACAGAAGAAGATCGTTTATACCGCATTGCTTAAGACGGCGGACGGTATTCTTTATATACCCCTTGTCACTGCTGAAAAATCCGTTAGTGATAAGCTGTCTTTTTTCTATACCGGCCGTCTTTGCGGCAGTATGTATCTTATACACCGCGACGGGATAGATAAGCGCCTCTCCGCCAAAGGTCATAAGGGACTTTATAGCGTATTTATCGGTTATTCTGTATATGGCCTGTGCTGCGGCATCGGTGTCAATAACTCTTTTGTCGTTATGCTCCCCCTGTGAGCAATGCTTACAGTTACCTGTGCAGGCGTAAGTAACAACAAACTCTATACGGTCAAATTTTCTTTCGGACATTATGCTTCTCCAAATGATATCTTAAAAATATATTATACCATATCCGCATATATGTCAATATCCCGAGGATCACCTCGGGATATTTCATTGGTTACATAACGCAGCACAGAATTTTTCGCATAGTTCTTCTATATACTCGCGTTTAATAAGAGTATCAAGCCACTTATCGGGAATAGAATCAAGTCCGTAAAGTGCACCGGCAAGTCCTCCGGCAACTGCCGCCACCGTGTCGGTATCGTCGCCTAAGTTTACCGCCTTAAGCACGCAATCCCTGTAGCTGTCGGTGGTCAAAAGACACCACAGTGCCGCCTCAAGAGTATCTACAACATACCCTGAGCTTTTTATCTCACCTTCGGATAAAGAAGCAAAATCGGGGTCAAATATCCTCTTGTATTTTTCAAATTCGCCCTTGTTCTTATATTCGGTCATTGCCCTCTTTAGCCCCGCAAAGATCGAGGTCTTGTCCGGACGGCAAAGGAGCTTACGGACGATTATAGAATATATACCGCACCCGACCTTACATCTCTCATGACGATGGGTAAGACCGGAGCCGAGATGGATGATGTCAAGCCAGCTTCCGTTATACTCACCGTATTCACAGAATAGAGCAAAGGGCAGTATTCTCATAAGAGACCCGTTACCGCAGGAGCGCTCGTCCTCACCTCCGCACATATGGGGAGGCAGGTGAAGACGGTTATATTTTTCAATAGCGTTCATACAGGCTCCGCCTATATCAAAGCAATCACCCAAGGGGGTAAACTCGTTATTATAAAACCAACGGCAGAAGTTGTCCATTATCTCTTTAAAGTCAAGCTTCCCCTTGCTCATAGACTCAAGAGCACACAAAGTCATGGAGGTATCGTCAGACCATGTACCTGCAGGGTACGGATATGTACCGTATCCCTCCATATCGGTCACAGGAGCAGAGTCAAGCTCGGCTCTGTCCGCAAACTCTGCAGGTACGCCCAATGCATCTGCTACGGCGTGACCGAGGATAACCGATTTTATCTTGTATAAAATACTGTCAATCATCATTGTCATCTTTCTTTTCTGTTTCCTCCATCAGCTGTGCAAAGGCGGCAAGATCAAAGGCCTGCTCCATAGTATCAAGCTTACCGTCACCGTCAAGGTCAAAAAGCTTTCCGAAAAAACCGTTATCAAACATATTTCTTCTCCTTTTTCTTTATTGATACTATTATACCACAGCTACATGTCCAAAAAACGGGACAGATAAACAAAAAGCGGCTGTTTTGCCGCTTTTGTTATTGATTCAATATCCATCCGTGGTCTCCGTGGTATATCATCTGCTTTGTCATACCGCCGTCGATACAGATATTTTCTCCTGTAATAAACCCTGCCAGATCAGAGCAGAGATACAGCACCATATTGGCTATATCGGGAGGGTTTCCTACTCTGCCTGCAGGCTGCTGTGTGGCATCGGGACCCCTGTATACGGTATAGTTATTATCTATCCATCCGGGAGATACAGAATTTACTCTCACCCTGCCCGCAAGGCTGACAGCAAGTGCATGAGTAAGGGAGGCAATACCGCCCTTTGCCGCAGTATAGCTCTCGGTGTTGGGCTGGCTCATACGGTCACGTGAGGATGAAATATTAACTATGCCCGCTCCTTCGGCAAAATAAGGTACAAAGAGTTTTGACAGATAAAAGGGTGCGGTAACTCCCACCTTTAAGGCATATTCAAAGTCCTCATAGCTGCCCTTATCAATTCCGCAGCTTTTCGGTGCGGCGTTATTGATAAGAAAATCTATGTGTCCAAAGTCGGAAATAACCTTGTGGGCGAAGCTTTCAAGAGTAGACTTGTCGGATAGATCTCCAACAAAATAATCATTGTCAAGAAGGTCTATTATTGCGGTCTTGGCACCGGCTTTTTCAAAATGCTCACGGATACATTTCCCTATACCCCTCGCACCGCCTGTTATAACAGCTACCTTGTTTTTGAAATCAAACATATATACCTCTCTTTATATTTCGATAAAGGGAATTTTCTTTCCCATGGCATATTTTTGGGCATAGCTTCCCTTTGAGCCTCTTATTATCTTCTTTGTACCGTTGGCAAAAGCCTTACTGCTTATTTTGGTAACGGAATCGGGAATATAGAAATTCCTCAGCTTATCACGGTCCTCAAAGGCAAGACTACTTATTTTTGTAACCGTATCCGGAATAACCACTGCCTTACCACCGTTGAAATAACCGTAATAATCGTACAGAATACCGTTGACTGTAACAAATCCGTCTTCATCCGCAAGAGCGGTACATTTTTTGAATATTGATTCCCCCATCTTCTTGACCGAAGCGGGGATACTCACGCTTTTAAGCGCGTCGCAACGCATAAAGGCAGCTTCGCCTATGCCGACAACAGAGGAAGGAACCGTCACAGCCGTAATATTGCCGCAATCCATAAAAGCGTTTGCACCTATATGCTTGATGCTGTCGGGAAGGCTTATATCTCCACCCTCTCCGTTGTAGCCGTATAGCACATCTCTTACTACAATAAAGCCGTTCTCATCGGCAAGAGAGTTACATGCGCGAAATGCCTCGCTGCCGATCTTTTTACAGGAGTCGGGAACAGTAATACGCTTCAGACCCGTGCAATTCATAAAAGCACAATCGCCAATGCTTGCAACACTGTCGGGCAGAAGAATGCTTTCTATTGAAACATGTCCTGTAAAGGCATAGTCCCCTATACCTACGACCTTGCTTTTTCCTATCATTTCGGGAATGATGACCTCCGTGTCATCTCCCATATAGCCGTATATTACTATACCGTCATCCTCGGATTGGTACCTATATATCTTTTTCCAGTCTTCAACCGTCAGCTTTCTCAGTCCCAGCTCTCTTTCGATCTTACGTTCTTCGATACGTTCCAGCTTTTCCGGAGGATAATGCTTTGTCTTATATTCAATAAAGAACGCACGGCACGTGGGTGCATCTGCTTTCAAAGCTATGTATTCATCTATGTTTTTAAGAGATATCTTCTTGAACATAGAAAATAGCCTATCTATAACGTCGATATCATCACAGACAAGGGCAGCCGAAACTATGCTGTTTTTGTTCGCCTTGATTTTTTTATTTACGTCGGGATAGTTTATTATCGAATCAGGAGCATATCTTAAAAACGACTTCATCATAACGGGTTTGAGATAGCTGTCGATCATAACCTTCCATATCTGCTCGTAGACACTACCCTCAAGCTCGGTAATCTCCCGCGGCAAAACGATCTCACGAAGGTTATCCACACCCGAAAAGGAATATCCTTTTATACTTGTGACAGAGGCGGGCAAGCTGATACGTTCAAGCTTTGCACAGCTGACAAACACCCCGTTACCTATAGTTGTAACAGACGGAGGAATCTCGACACTGCGCAAATTTACACATCCCCAGAAAGCATAATCTCCGATCGTAACAAGAGAATCCGGCAATGTTACACTGACGATATTCGTACAGCCATAAAAAACAGAATCCTCAATGCCGATAACGGTATCCGGAACAACCACATCGCTTGAAGAACCGAAATAACCGTGAAGTATCCCCCTTACTATAACAAATCCGTTTTCGTCGCAAAGACCTCTACATTCATAAAACGCACGGTTACCTATGGTCTTAACAGAATCGGGAATATTTATCTTGGTAAGTGCAGGACAGTTAAAAAATACGTGATTGCCGATATCTGCAAGTCCCTCGGGCAGAGATACGCGCTTCAAAGCCGTACAGCCGGAAAAGGTTCTGTTACTCAACACTTCAAGGTTACCCGAAATATCAATTTCAATCAGATTCTTACAGCGGAGAAATGCGCCCTCTCCTATTTCGCTGACCGAAGCGGGGATATTGATGCTTTCAAGAGCCGTACAGTTTTCAAAGGCAAATCTTCCTATACGGGTAATGGTATCAGGAAGAACAACGCTTTTAATGCGTGACGTATTCTCAAAGGCAAAATCGGCTATCTCCGTTACCGTATCGGGAACCGTCATACAAGGGTCGCTCCCCGTATATTCGTAAAGAACTCCGTCCTTTATTCTGAAATCGTTGATACTGCTCATTTTATAATTCCTTATTCGAGTATAAATTCAACTGTAGGATCAAAATCCGCAAAATGCTTATTTTGATAATCCAGCAACAATGCGGTAACGTTAGTTGCATTGCTTTCTTGTGCTATTCTGATAAATTCAAGGATCTGTGCTGCTGTAAATTTAGATGATGATATCCACGTTGACAATTGATCTGAATCTTGACGAATCGCTGACTTTACAGAAGCCCTGCATAATTCAAACAAAATTGTATTCAGTTCACGTGCCAAGCATCCTGAATTGTTACCCATCAAATATTTGACTGAGTGTTTTAACGTTTTCAGGGTAGTTTCCCCTGTATCTTCATCTACCACGTAATCGATTTCCAAAGAATCACCCACGTGCATTGTTGCACTGTTACTGAATTCATAACGATAAGACCTGTGATCAAATTCGATGTAATCAGTTTCGCTCTTAACTGTAATACCCTTATGTCCTAAAATACGTTTGAATTCACTGCGGTCTTCTTTTGACAGAATCATACCTTCAAATATTTGAAGATTCTTGACTGCTGTGATAGGTTCCCATACCTGCTCAATGAGCAATTTAATGCCATTTAACTGTAAATACTCTTGCCATCCACGTATCTGTTCATCCGACATATCAAGCACGTGAGCTACTGATATCAATCCTTTTGGGGTATATTCACTACCGTCAAATCTTATGGTTTTTCCTTGAACGCACATAAATGACTCCTTTGTTTCATCCTGCCAAATTACTTTTTCGGTAACAGGAGTCAAAATAGGATTCAAGCAATATGTATTGCTCCAGCTTTGCAGGTCAAGTTGTTCCTTGGTTATATAGATGTTTCTGATATATTCGATGCGCTTTTTAAAGAAGCTTGTCGCCTCTTGCTTAATGTTCTTGAATTCCTGCGTTGCTTCAGGAGCTGATTTGGCAGAAATAGTACGTATGTCTTTTCCCTTTTCTGTGTCTTTGATCTTAAAGGTAAAGTCAGGGGTCAAAGTGTAAGTAAAGCGACCGCAAGCACTGGTAATTACACCGGCACTATCGATATTCCATTTTGGTAATGAGTACTGATCACGAAATTCTTGCACGGTCATGCCTCGAATTTTTGCATATTTTACAAGTTTACCTTTCTTTTCGATATAGTCAACGGCAGATTTTGTATCGCTGAACATTAAAGCTTCTTCGAAGTTTTCGCGCCAATTACGTACTTTGGCAGGTGATCCCTTCGGCGGATGCTGTATTAAGGTTTTTACAGACGCTTCCGTGGCAAAACGTGCATACGCATACATCCACGGACGATATTTTTTACTACATGAATTCACCAATGATTCAAGTGCAAGAGACAGCTCATCCGCATCCAGCTCAGCTGCAATTTTATCCGGCTCTGAGGGGATCACCGTATTATCCGGAACTTCAAGCTTTATTATCGACCCAAACTCACCGCTGACCAATGTTTGATATTGATCATAAACATATAGATATTCGGATACAAGAATATTAAGAAGTTCCGGCGTACAAAGCTTTTCCTTTCCTTTATATGAGACCCCCTTCGCAAATATTGTTGCTTCGGGATGCAAAGGTTTTTTCTCCAACAATGATTCAGCATATAATTCGATTGGTTCAGTTTCCTCAGTAGTACGCTCGTTGCTTAATCCTTTTTGTACTACATTTTCCTTGAGGAATTTTTTTGCTGTTTTTTCGTCTTTCTCAGATACAATATCACATATTTTCTTAACGTTCTTGCAGGTTATCTCGGGATATCCAAGCCTGATAAGATCAACCAGTCGTGTTACAAGCTTTGGTGTCAGTTTTTCGGAATTCTTGATAATATCCATGATTGCTACCGCAAGTTCATTCATATCCGGATCTGACTGATTCAACCAGGCAAACCATTTGTCATCCTGAAACATCCAGATATATGCTTTTTCTTTAATTGAAAGTTGACGCATATAAGGGATAACAACAGCGGAGCATCTAACAGTACGGACAAAATAATTTTCGGGGAAACTTATTGATTCGAGACTCGTACATTCTGTAATAGTCGATGCCGTAATCGTTGCAGTAGTACCTTGAAGAACAATAGATTTGAGAGAACGGCACTCTTCAAATGCATGATTTCCGATTTTTTCAACTGAAGCGGGAATTACAACACTCGTAATCTTTTGGCGAAAGAACGGCATTTCGCCAATTTCTCTAACAGTATCAGGAATTACCACATCGGTGGCATCACCTGTGTATTGCTGTAAAACACGTGCGTAGTCTATTACAAAATCACTTGTGTTACTCATCCTTTAATCCTCCAGATCGAAAATTTCTATTTCTCTGATTATCTCCTTCTGTCTTTCGTAAAGAAGAAGCTCCTTGTTATGCTTAAAATACTCGTCGCAACCGTAACGGCTGATGAAGTGGGATGTATAGAAATTGATAGTAAGCTCGGTAACAACGATGAGAAGCTCCTGTCCTTCGTTAAATACCTCCTCACAGAACTTAAACATATTTGACATCGCCTTACTTGTATCGGCGGCGGATTTTTTAAGCTCCTTTGTCTTTTCGTCAAAGCTCTTCTTGATAAGTTTAAATGCCTCGGTGCCGTCGGTAACACCCGATTCGGCAAGAGTGCTTTGTATTTCGGATAAAGCGTCAAGGGTCATAAGCAGGATATTCTCCTGCTCCTTGGTAATAGAGGATGAAAGTTTACCCTGCTCTATACGCTTGTCTATCGAAGCCACACAGCCATGAAGTACGGATACGGGATCAGTACCCGGTCTTGCCATAGCGACCTTGACCTGTTTGAGTGCAGAAAGCAGCTCTACGTGGGACTGCTCGGCAGAGTGGATATCGCGGCATAAAGCACTCACAGCGTCCAGCATAAGTCCGATAAGTGAAAGTCTCTCGTCAAACTTGGCAGCCTTAGCACGGTTCTTGATCTCGTCAGGCACCTTGCCCGAGAGGATCTTGTCCACCTGATAATCGCTTCGGTACTTACACCACAGGTCATAGTATACCGCAAAGCTCTTGGCGATCTTCTTATTCTGGAGATACTGGGAAATAAGAGCCTCGTTTACAGGCAGAGAATGCTGCTCGTAAAGCAATATCATATCCGACAGGTCTGTCCAGCCGCGGGCTGTGACAAAGCTCTTACCGTCAACGGTTGTCTCTATCTTATAAAAGTCCGCCTTCTTGATATCAAGATATGTAGTGATGGCGGGATGAACACCCTTGCGGTATGCGTACTCCTTCCAGACCTCATAGTCAGGTTCAACGTCTATACGCTTAAGTCTGTCCCAGGTTACTATATCGAACTCACGCACAGAGTTATTATATTCGGGCGGGTTGCCTGCGGTAACCACTATCCAGCCGTCGGGAACACGGTGTCTGCCGAATATCTTGTACTGCAAAAACTGCAGCATAGAGGGAGCAAGAGTCTCGGAAACACAGTTTATCTCATCAAGGAAAAGTATTCCCTCCTTAACACCCGAGTTCTCCATCATATCGTAAACCGAGGCAATGATCTCACTCATGGTATATTCTGA
>JAZNKU010000349.1:0-4565 GCA_045578685.1 Eubacteriales bacterium | reverse complement strand
CTTGACCAGTTCCTCCTGGATCTTGGTGAGAGAGATGATATGAACTCTCATTCTGCCTGTGTGCTTTGCCACAAGCTCTGCAAGCTCAAGTACCTTTTCTCTTGCTCTTTCACTTGTATAAGGAAAACTCTCAAAGTGGAGGGCTTCAACTATAACACCGCGCTTTGCTATCATATAGCCTGCAACGGGGCTGTCGATACCGCCGGAGAGCAGTAGCAATCCCTTGCCGTTGGTGCCGATGGGCATACCGCCTGCACCGCGGTGACTGCCGGAGTTTATATAAGCAAGGTCGTTTCTTATCTCAACCCTGACGGTTACGTCGGGGTTGTTTACGTTTACCTTGATCCTGCCGCCCATAGCTTCAAGGATGGCGCCGCCAACCTCTGCGGATATCTGGGGAGAGGTAAGGGGAAAACGCTTGTCCGAGCGCTTACCCTCAACCTTAAATGTACGCTTACCGAAAAGATGCTGAGGCAGATATTCCTTGGCGCAAGCGCAGATCTTTTCCATATCCTTTTCTACAACTGCGGCACGGGAGATGGAAGCAAAGCCGAATGCTCTCTTTGCCTCCTCAAAGGCTCCGTCCATGTCGCAATCCTCGTTTTGAGGCTCAACGTATACGATAGACTGGTTATATCTTACCTCAAACTCGCCGTATCTTGCAAGTCGCTTGCGCAGATCACGGATAAGGATGCCCTCAAACCAGCTTTTGTTTGCGCCCTTTAATATAATTTCACCGTATTTACAAAGTATTACTTCTCTCATCTTGTCTGTCCGTTTCCGTTAATCAAATATTTTGTACTTGTCATTTCATAAAGACCCATAGGTCCTCTTGCATGGAGCTTCTGGGTGGAGATGCCTATCTCGGCACCCAGACCGAAAACTCCGCCGTCGGTAAAACGGGTAGAAGCATTTACGTATACTGCCGCCGCATCTATCTCACGTTGGAATTTGTCCGACAGGGTAAGGCTGCTTGTTATAATCGCCTCGCTGTGACCGGTACCGTAGTGATTGATATGCTCGATAGCCTCGTCGATATCTGCTACCGCTTTTACCGCAAGGATATAGTCGTTATATTCGGTTTCGTAGTCCTCTTCTGTTGCGGGAACACAGTTCTTTATATATTTCGCACACTCGGGACAGCAACGCAGCTCTACGTTGACCGCTGTCATAGTTTCTTCAAGCATAGGAAGGAACTCTGCGAGAATATTCTTGTTTACAAGCAGAGTCTCCATTGCGTTACAAACCGAGGGTCTTTGAGCCTTGGCATTGACCGCAACCTTAACTGCCATATTGAGGTCTGCATCAGCCTCAACATAGGTGTGACAGTTACCTGCACCTGTCTCGATACAGGGGATCTTTGAGTTCTTGACAACACTCTGTATAAGACCCTTACTGCCGCGGGGGATAAGCACGTCTACGTACTCACGCATCTGCATAAGCTCGGTGGTACCCTCACGGGTAATATCGTCAACAAGCGTAATTGCATTTTCGTCAACACCGTGCTTGGAGAGCACTTCACGCATTATCTTAACTGCACAACGGTTGGAGTTTATTGCCTCCTTGCCGCCACGCAGAAGGGTTGCGTTGGAGCTCTTGAGACAGAGAGCCGCTGCATCGTAGGTTACGTTGGGTCGTGCCTCAAATATTATTGCGATAACACCCAAAGGTGCGCGAACCTTCTTTATCTGCAGACCGTCGCGGTTGGTATATACCTCGCCCTTGCCGATAGGGTCAGGCAGAGCCACGATTTCTCTTACCGCATCGGCTATGCCCTTGATACGCTCGGATGTGAGCTTAAGGCGGTCGAGCATAGTTTTGGGAACACCGTTCTTATTCGCATTTTCAAGGTCGATCTCGTTTGCCTTTATAATCTCAGCCTCATTTGCTTCTATTGCATCGGCGATGTCAAGAAGGATAGCGTTCTTTTCAACCTCGCTCTTTCTTGCAATCGAAGGCGCTGCCTTTTTTGTTAATTTGCAAATATCTTCAATGTAACTCATAATAAACCTCACATTTGGGGTGCAAAAAAGGTTCCCCGTTTTTTGCCCTCGCAAAGATCATAAAGAATAGCAGGATCGTTTCCGTTAACGATATACATAGGGATTCCTGCAGGCATGGTTATCTCTGCCGCATGGAGCTTGGTAATAAGTCCGCCTGTTCCTCTGTTGGAGCCCGCACCGCCTGCACAGGCGATTATCTCCTCAGTAAGCTCTGTAACTACAGGAATAAGCATAGCATCGGGATTGGAACGGGGGTCTGCATCATAAAGTCCGTCTATGTCGCTTAAAATAACAAGAGAATCCGCCGAGCAGACGGTAGCAACCACTGCGGAAAGTGTATCGTTGTCACCGAACTCGATCTCGGCAAAGGACATTGAGTCATTTTCGTTTACTATCGGGATACAGCCCATGGACAGAAGTCTGTCAAAGGTGTTGTTGGCGTTCTGTCTTACCTTTTGGTTGTCGATCTCCTCTTTGGTTATAAGTATCTGACCGATTATTTGACCGAACATTGAGAAATAATGCTCGTATACCCTCATAAGTTCGCTTTGACCTATAGCCGCCATAGCCTGCTTGCCGGGGGTGTCGTCGGGACGTTTTTCAAGACCCACTCTGCCGCAACCTGCACTTATAGCACCGGAGGAAACAAGTACAACCTCCTTTCCCATATTTCTGAGATCAGAAAGAACCGTAGCCAGCTTTTCTATTCTTCTTAAATTCAGCTTTCCGTTCTCGTGAGTCAGGGTAGAGGAGCCTACCTTGAACACTATTCGCTTTGCATCTACAATACTCTTCATAACTTTATCCTGAAAAAATAAATTTTTTGTCGAAAAGGTCTTTTCATATCATAAAAAATATAATATAATAATTATGTATATTGTAACACGATAAAATAGAATTTACAAGTAGTAAGGAAAAAATATGTTGCCCGAATTACTTTCACCCGCAGGCTCACCCGAAGCTCTGCGTGCCGCAGTTGCCGCAGGAGCGGATGCGGTATATATCGGCGGATCGGCATTCAATGCACGTATCAACGCCACCAACTTTACAATAGAACAGATCAAAGAGGCAGCAGACTACTGTCACAAGAGAGGGGTAAGACTTCATGTTACCGTGAATATTCTTATCCTTGACCGTGAGATGAAGGAAGCTCTCGAATATATAAAGCAGCTTTATCTTGCGGGAGTGGATGCCCTTATCTGCGCTGATATGGGATTGGTAAAAGAGGTACACCGTCTTTTCCCTGATTTTGAGATTCACGGATCTACCCAGATGTCGGGACATAATCTCGAAGCGGCAAAGCTGATGGCTGACATGGGCTTAAGTCGTATGGTGACAGCCCGTGAAATGAAGCGGGAGGATATTGCTTCTCTCTGCAAGACCTCGCCTATAGATATTGAGATATTTATTCACGGTGCTATATGCGTAAGCCACTCGGGACAGTGCCTCATGTCCTCGCTTATCGGAGGACGCAGCGGTAACCGTGGTCTATGCGCCCAGCCCTGCCGTATGCAGTATAACGGCTCTTATCCCTTAAGCATCAAGGATATGTGCCTTGCTACCCATATTCCAGAGATCATTGACATGGGAGTTCGCTCCCTTAAGATAGAGGGACGCATGAAGAGTCCCGACTATGTATACGGCGTTACCCGTATATACCGCCGACTCCTTGATGAAAAAAGAGCGGCTACCCCTAATGAGATAAAGGAGCTTGAAGTTCTCTTTTCCCGCAGCGGCTTTACCGACGGATATTATGTGGGTAAGATCTCAAAGGCTATGAACGGTATCCGAAGCGATGCGGACAAGGCTGCCACCTACCGCTCTGCTAAAAAACAGACCGAGGCTGAGCCTAAAGCGGAGATAGAGCCCTATAACCGCAGCTTTGACGGTGAGATAGAGCTCTCCGACTATACAAAGCAGAAGGCGGCTAAATGCTTATCTGCCAGATTTTATGACCCTAACACTATCCCGAAGGACAATCCCTTTGATATAGTTTATCTGCCCCTTGATATTTATGATCCGAGGAAGGCAAACGGAGTGCTGCTGCCTCCCGTTATATATGATGCCGACAAGCAGAAGGTCATAGACAAGGTAAAGCAGCTTTGTCCCGAGCATATAATGATAACCAATATCGGTCAGCTTGATATTGCAAGGCAGAGCGGAGCGCATATCCACGGCGACTTCAGACTGAACGCCTTTAACGCAAGGTCGGCGGCAGCTCTTATTGAATTGGGTATAGAGGATATAATTCTCTCCCCTGAGCTTACTTTGGCTCAGATAAGGGATATAATATTACAGAAGTCGGTCATCATCTACGGCGCACAGCCCCTCATGCTTCTCGAAAAAAGGCTTATGCAAAAGGAGCTTCGAGACCGTAAAAATGCAAAATTTCCGATCATAACCGAAGCGGGCAGGGATATACTTTTTAACTCACAGGTCACCTATATGCTCGACAGAGAGAAGGATCTTAAAAACGCATTTATAAATAACCGTCACTTTATCTTCTCTACCGAAACAAGGGATGAGGTAAAGGCAGTTATTTCGGCTTACGAAAAGCATACA
>JAZNKU010000348.1:0-2306 GCA_045578685.1 Eubacteriales bacterium | reverse complement strand
TTTTTTGACAAAGAACTCGTCGCCTACGGCTCCTCCTTCTTTGTCAAAAAATCAAATAGCGTTAGTTTATATTTTTTTGGAGTTAGTGTTACCTATCATTGACAATCCTACAATAATGTTATTTATCTCATTTTTATTATTCTTGACAGCATAAGGGATATTATGTTATAATAATATGATAAATAAACAATTGGGAGGGATTTTAATGGACAAGCGTAAGTTAAAACTTAATGTTAGCAAGCTAATGATAATGCTTTCTGATGTGTTGTTAGTATTGCTCGGCATAGCCATAACCCACTTCATATACAGAGAATTTTATAGACCTCTATCAGGTGCACATCTTATTAAGGCTGCTTTTACATCTGCGGCTATGGTGGTTATTACACTATATCTGCTCGGATCCTATAAGCAGACCTGGAAGAACTTCGGACTTAAGGATTATGTTATATGCATAATCGGCATAATGTGCAGCTATTTCCTTGAAATGTTGGGTGTATTTATTTATATCGGCGGTGTTCCTTACATTTTTTATGTGTTGTATTGTGCCGTTTCTGTTATCTCGATTTGCATAATGAGGACGCTTTTCAAGATATCATTTGATATTATTTCAAGTGCAGGAAGAAAGGCCGCTGGTGTTAAAAGAACTTTAATTATCGGAGCGGGTAACACATGCGATACGATCATTAAAGAGATCCAGCTCTCCCAAGAGGAAAATAAAGAGACACAGCTCTCTCATTTTGAACCTGTTTGCATTGTAGATGACAATTTCAGAAAGCGTGGTTCGAAGATAAGAGGTGTTCCTGTTGTAGGAAGTACTTCTGATATCGCTGCATTGGTAAATAAGTATTCTATAGAGCAGATTATATTTGCTATTCCATCTTGTCCTGATGAGAAGAAAAGTGAAATATTGAATATCTGCTCACAAACTAATCTTCCTGTTCGTCTTGTGCCCAAGTTAGGTAACCTGCTCATGAATGCAGAGAGTACAACCGTACTTAATCAGATACGAGATATCAGAATTGAAGATTTATTGGGCAGAAAGGTTATCACATTTGATAATGAGGACATAAAAAGATTTGTATGCCAAAAGGTTTGTATGGTTACGGGCGGTGGAGGTTCCATAGGCTCTGAGATCGTGCGACAGCTTGCAAGGTATTCTCCTAAGCAGATCATTATCGTTGACATATACGAGAATAATGCCTACGATATTCAGCAAGAGCTTCGTATGGAGTTTGGTGAAAGCTTAAATTTCAAAACTCTGATAGCTTCTGTTCGTGATTATCACAGGATGAATCAAATATATGATACATATAAGCCTGATATAGTATTTCATGCGGCTGCTCATAAACATGTGCCTCTTATGGAAAATTCTCCGGCTGAAGCAATAAAGAACAATGTGCTTGGTACCTTTAATGTTGCGACACTGGCACTTGCCCACGATGTTGGCAGATTCGTTATGATATCAACCGATAAAGCTGTGAATCCAACTAACGTAATGGGTGCATCTAAGCGGTGCTGTGAGATGATAATACAGTATCTTTCACAGCAGCCCGACTGTAAGACCGATTTTGTAACTACGCGATTTGGAAATGTTCTTGGTTCAAACGGTTCTGTAATTCCTTTGTTCAAGCGTCAGATAGAGCAGGGTAAGCCTATCACGGTAACACATCCCGATATTATACGCTATTTCATGACCATCCCGGAGGCGGTAAATCTGGTTCTCGAGGCTTCTGTTTTGGCCCACGGCGGCGAGATATTTGTTCTTGACATGGGTAAGCCTGTTCGTATAGTTACTCTTGCTGAAAATCTCATCCGAATGTACGGGAAGCGTCCCTATAAGGATGTTGAGATCAAATTTACCGGTCTTCGTCCCGGTGAGAAGATCAAAGAAGAGCTTCTTATGGATGAAGAAGGTCTGCAGAAAACATCGAATGAGCTTATATTTATCGGTAAGCACATTGAACTTGATGAGGATACATTTATAGGTGACATACAATCGCTTAAGCTTGCCGCAGATCGGAATGACGAGGCGGGGGTCGTTAATGCACTTCACCGAATTGTCCCTACTTTCGTTACACCGGAAGAATTCAACTCAAAAGAACTTGCGAAAAAATAGCACAAATACACTCCGATGCATTGCAACGGGGTGTATTTTATGTTATAATATATATTATGATAAGAATTACAAGACCTTATAAGGATGATATGATAATTCCTATATCAGTCAGCCTTTTGAACGATGAACTGAATATAGATGTATATGAAGAATTTTTACCTTTGGCGCAGGAATATGCCGAGAAATACAT
>JAZNKU010000347.1:0-8285 GCA_045578685.1 Eubacteriales bacterium | reverse complement strand
AGCCGCAGGTACCTATAAAACGGTTATCTTCCTTAAGTATAACTCCGAAATCGTGAAAGGTTCCCTGACGGTAACACCGCTCTGCCTGCTTAAGATAGGCTCGGGTATATTCGAGACTGTCGTGAGGTGCCCAGAGAAGATAACGCGTAACCTCGGGCCGGTGGGCATAGTCGTACATGTCCCGAGCGTCAGACACCTTCATATGCCGGAGCAACAGTCTCTCAGTCTCTATTTTGGGAGATCGGTCAAATATATCAAAAATGCTCATAGCAAGTCCTTTAAGCTGTAATGATATAATTATACTATTTTGATACGGATTTTACAATATTAAGTTTGAAAATAATTAATTTTATGTTGATATCCAAGGGATTTCGTGCTATTATATTATATATGCGAGGTGTTTTATTATGAAAAAATCTTTATCCTTTATCGGATGCGGCAATATGGCAGGTGCCATAATCGACGGAGCCGCAGCCTACGATATATGCTTATACGATACAGATAAGGAAAAATACAACCGCTTTGTTTCCAAGGGTCATACTCCCTGTGACAGTATTGCTCAAGCGGTAGAAAAGGCGGATTATATATTCCTTTGCGTTAAGCCTCAGGTAGCTCCTGCGGTGCTTCCCGAGATCGCAAAATGCGACCTTAACGGCAAGGTAGTTATCTCTATTATGGCAGGTATTACCCTTGCGGCTCTGACAGAAGCGTTAGGTGAGGATACAGCTATAATCCGCACCATGCCCAACACTCCCCTTATGTTAGGCAAGGGTGTTACGGCTCTGTGCAGAAACGAAAGAGTAAACGACAGGAAATTTTCGGATATATGTCGGCTCTTCTCCGAGATGGGCGAGGTAATGGTAGTGACCGAGGACAAGATAACCGCAGTTACATGTGCCACGGGCTCAGCCCCCGCATATGCTTATCTCTTCATCAAGGCTATCGCCGACGAGGCAAGAGCCATGGGGCTGGAGCAGAAAAATCTCGATCAGATAATCGCCCGCATGGTTATAGGCTCCTGTCATATGGTGCTGGAGTCGGGCAAGACTCCGGAGGAGCTCATCCGTATGGTATGCAGTCCCAACGGTACCACAGAGCGAGCTATGGCGGTCTTTGAGGAAGAGGGCTTCTGCAATATAGTTTCCAAGGCTATGCAGGCCTGCGGCAAAAGAGCGGAAGAACTGGCAAAGTAATAAATTCCTTTTCTGCTTCATATCCTCTATTATACGGAGGATATGAAAAATGGAAGAGTTGAAAAGATACCGTAACAGCTTTATACTGTTGACCCTCGTTTCGGTAGCGGGCATAATGTGTGGCCTCTACCTCTATGAATACACCGATTATTTCGGCTCACTCAGAGGTGACGCCGAGATAATAGCTTCCTTTTCCTTTGATCCTGAGGAGCTGTTGATGCTCTTCTTTGACGAGGTGAGGATACTTGCCATAGTATTTATGTTCGGCTTTACCCTGTTCGCTCCCTATACGGCGTCGGTAATATGCGGATATAAGGGATTTATGACAGGCTTCTCGGTTGTGTATTTCGGTCTGTGCTACCAAAACAGCAGTATAGACAAGCGCTGCTTTATTCTGACAGCAGCTTCGAGCATACTTTTGCTGATGATATACATAATAACAGGTGCAAAATCTGCTGCATTTTCCGGCTCGCTTCGGTACGCGGCTCCCGATCTCCCCTCACTTTTAAAAAGAAAGCAGACAGGCAGATATCTCGTGACCTTTCTTCTGCTGTCGGTGTTTTTGTTTATCGCGATAACTCTTAAATATTTAATACCAATATTATAGGACGTATAAAATGAAAAAAGAAAAAAAGCATTTACTCTACAATTTATTCAATCCCCAGGGTAAGGGTCTGGAGGTTCCCAAGGACGATATGGAGGGACCTGAAAATATATCAAAGTGCTTCAAGATCATGGGCAGAAATGTCACCAATCTTCTGACCCTCAATCTCTTTATAATTTTCGGTAACTTCCCTCTTATGTTCGGGCTTCTCGCCCTCACGGGAAATATGAGCTCTCCCACCACGGCGGCATCCTCATCTCTTTTTGCACCGCTCTTCGGTGTAATGAAGTTTGATGATTCTCCCGTTACACAGGCACTGTTCGGAGTTCACGGAGTACAATCCTCCATATATACCCCCACTATATGGACCTATGTATTTCTCGCACTTTCTCTGCTGGTGCTCTTCACCAACGGATTTGTAAGCGTAGGCTTAAACTACGTGCTCCGTTCTATGGTACGCCGTGATCCCATATCCCTCTGGTCCGACTTTTGGGGAGCTATCAAGCGTAATAAAAAACAGGGACTTATAATGGGTGCCCTTGATGCCATCGTTATAGGGATCCTTCTCTACGATATTTATTTCTTTGCCATCAACGCCTCTGCGATGATGTATGTAAACCTCATTATCCTTGCACTCTATATTATAATGAGATTTTACATCTATATCCTGCTTATCACCTTTGATCTGTCTGTATTCAAGATAATCAAAAACTCACTTATCTTTACACTTCTCAATTTCAAGAGAAATATTCTTGCCCTTATCGGTATACTCCTGGCGGCGGCTCTTACATGGGTGTTGTTCGTATACTTTGTCCCTGCAGGTGTTATACTGGGTATCACATTCCTGTTCTCGGTATGCAGCTACTTCGGTGCATACGCCGCATATCCCAAGATCAAGGAAATAATGATCGATCCTCAGATGAATAATAACTAAACAAAGCCGTCCATTGGACGGCTTTGTTTAATTCATAAGCTGCGATACCGTTACAAACTCATAGCCCATTTCCTTGAGCTTGGGTATTATCATCTCCAAAGCCTCGGGAGTAGGGCTGTCTCCCGACACAAAATCGTGGAAGAGTATTACCGAGCCGTCGGTAACATCGGATATAACGGTGTCAACTATCCTCTCCACCTTATTGTGTGCCCAGTCTCGGGTATCTATAGACCATAACACCACATCGTACCCAAGCTCGGCTATCGCCTGCTTCTCGCCGTCGGTCAGTATCCCCTCGGGAGGACGGAAAAGATCGCTTCGGTATCCGTGCCCTTCGTATATAACATTCTCCCAGCCCTCCACCTCGTTCTTAAACTCGGCTTCGGTGAGTTTTGCCATATGCTTGTGAGAATAGGTGTGATTTGCAACCTCGTGACCCTCGCTCAGCTCACGGCGGATAAGCTCAGGAAAACGCTCCGCGTTGGTACCTACCGTAAAGAAGGTCGCTCTGACATCGTTTTTCTTGAGGATATCAAGTATTTCTTCGGTATACTTATAATGAGGACCGTCATCAAAGGTAAGAGCGATACGCCCCGACTTCTCCTGTGCTCTGCAATAAACCGATGAATTTATATACAGGGCAAGAACCAAAGCTAATAGGGTTATCAAACTTTTCTTAAGTGCCGCATAACTCATTGAGATCACCGAACCTGTAGCCCTCACCCTCCCACTGGGTCAGAAGGGAGTCGAGGATAGCCGCGTTTGTAGCGGATGTGGGGTGCAGGAGAAGCACCATTCCGTTGTGGGTATTGTCAAGGAGCTTTTTCTTTGCCGCTTCAGGCTCAGGCTGGGCGTTGTTATCCCAGTCGGCATAGGCAAGACTCCAAAATATAGTTTTATATCCCAGCTCCTTGGCAAAAGCAAGATTCTCCTCGCTGAATTTTCCTTCCGGAGGACGGTAGAACTTGGGCATACTGAGCCCCGTATACTCGGTATATACCTCCTCAAGGGCACTAAGCTCCTTCTTAAACTCTTCGATATCACTTACTTTTGTCATATCCCTGTGGCTTGCGGTATGATTGCAGACCAGATTGCCCTCCTCTGCAAGCCTTTTTGTCAGTTCGGGATTCTTCTTTATAAAATTATCAAGAACAAAAAACGCTCCCGTAGCCTTATGCTTTTTTAAGGTATCGGCTATCTTCGCTACATTACCGTTCTCGTAACCTGCGTCGAAGGTAAGGTATATCACCTTGTCCTTGGGGTCTCTGTCAAGAAAATATCCGTCGTATTTTTCTATAAAGGAAAACTGACTCTCAAGACAGGGCGGCTCGTTGCCGTTACGCATACAGTACCAGCCGTGAGCTGTCCTGTCATAAGCCGCTATAGGCAGTCCAAGCATCCCGCTTATAATTAAAATACAAAAAATTCTTTTTAACATCATTTCACCTCCCGTATTATTTTTTGATAAGGTGAGGATATTAAACGCTGTAATTATTGCAATTTTAAAATCTATATGATACAATTAATTTAATGAAATTTTTGGAGAAAAAATATGCCGAGATTTTTTGTATCCCCCGATTCTGTAAAAGAAAATGAAATAGAGATAAGGGGTATAGATGTAAACCATATAAAGAATGTTCTGCGTATGCAGCCCGGTGAGAGTCTGGAGATCTGCGACAGCGAAGGAACAGACTATGCCTGTGTGATAAAGAGCCTTGAGAAGGATTCGGTGCTTCTCGAAATCGAGAGCCGTGCCCCCTCAAAAACAGAATTAAATAATAATATATATCTCTTTCAGGGACTGCCTAAGTCGGATAAGATGGAGCTTATCATACAGAAGGCGGTGGAGCTGGGCGTTTATGAAATAGTCCCTACGGTAACCTCCCGTTGTATCGTCAAGCTCGATGCAAAAAAAGAGGATAAAAAGATCGCTCGTTGGCAGCAGATATCAGAAGCTGCTGCAAAGCAGTCGGGCAGAGGTATCATTCCGAAAATAAACTCTCCCATGTCCTTAAAGGAAGCTCTTGAGTATGCAAAAAGCATAGATACAGTTCTTATCCCCTACGAAAAGGCTGAGGGCATAGAAGCAACGAGAGCTATACTCTCTGAGGCAGGAAAGGGATCGGTGGCGATCTTCATCGGTCCTGAGGGCGGTTTTGAGGAAAAGGAGATCGCCTTAGCCGAGGAAAATAGGGCTAAAGCCATTACTCTCGGCAAGCGTATCCTTCGTACAGAAACGGCAGGACTCTGTATACTGTCGGTGCTTATGATGAATTTTGAGAATTGAATTTTATTTTTGATACATTAAAAAGCGAAAATGCGGTCATAATAGAATCGTAACGAAATCAAAAGGAGATTTTAATTATGCTTGACAGGATCGCACTTACACTTGCTATAATCGGCGGTATCAATTGGGGAAGCATCGGCTTGTTCGGCTTTGATATCGTAGCCTGGATCTTCGGCGGACAGATGGCGCTGCTGAGCCGCATAATCTTTGCGGTGGTAGGCCTTGCTGCCCTCTGGTGTATCTCCCTTCTCTTCAGACAGAGAGAGGAATACATCGAGACCGATTCAAAATATTAAAAGAGGCATATCACCCACCGAACTACGCTCTTTAGTTCCGCTTTTCAAATCACACGGATCAGAGCAAATTCCTATACTAATAATAAAAGACTGTCATTTGACAGTCTTTTATTACGCTTTTTTCATTCTGCTGTGTCGATAACAAGATCGCCTGCACTTACCTTGCCCTTGATGGGATTGGGAAGAACTATCTCCGTACCCTCTTGAGTTGTTACCTCGGGGTATACGCCTGCATAGCTCTCATCAACGCTCTCGTCATCGAGATATATCTTACCCGACTCACAACGGCAGGACATATTATACTGCTTGTTCAGTATAAACTTACCGTTTCCGTTTTCGACAATAAAGTCAAGACTCTTGACATCAGAGGAATTGAAGGTAAAGTTGCCCTTCTTTACATTTACCGCAAGAGCGGATGCAGTGCTCGTACCTTCGTATACCACATTACCATTAACTGTGCTGAGGTCGTATTCTGTGTCACTTATCATATTTTTAACGGTAACATCACCGTCAAAAACATGGGTTTTGATGCTGTTAAGAGAGGTCTCGGCGGTTAAGTAAATGTTTATCTGGGATATCTTATCCTTGTATCTGCCGAGATACAGATAATGACGAAGTCCGCCGAATCCACCCTCGTTCTCTCTGAACTTGACCATAGAAGATACATTGAAGGGGTTTGCCGACACAAGCTCAAGCTTATGCTTGTTGATGGCAAAATCATATGTTACGGCATTGATGTTCTTGAACTCGATATAGTTCTTGCTGCTCTGACCGATAATATTGACCTCGACATTTTTGATGTCGATATCGATATCGGTAATATCAAACTCGGCAAGAGAATGTGTGGTTATCTCATTGCCCTCTGCATCCACGGTATCGCAGAGCAAGGGGTTATCCTTTCCTGTCATGCTGCCGCCCACGATGCAGACAACAACACCTGACACAATAAGGATAGCGGCCAGTATCATAAAGATTATTGATGTAGGTTTCATTTCTTTTTGCCACACTCCTTCTTGATATTGGTATAAAGCTTACCGATGCCGCCGAACACCCATGCACCGAAACGGCTTACCAGCTTATAGAGACGGGGAATATAGCGTATAGCTATATTATACAGAAGCACGGATACGAGCATCGTAACACCGCCCAAGGTCACCCCTACGCCTATCTCAAAGAGGCCTATGGGCAGATTCTTGAAGCACTGGGTCGCACCGTAGATTATACCAACAAGAGCAAGTGCCGTACCGCAGGCTACTACACCTACCATCGCACCTGCAAAGGCTACGATAAGAGCAGTTACAGCTACATAAAGCACTCCGAAAAAGGCAGATACCGTTAAGAACAGAGGTGCTGTAATGGGAAGTGTAAGTATAAAAAGGATCCAGAAAAGGGGAGATCCCTTTACCTTTTCTCTTTCGGGCTTTGACTTTTTCTTTTTCTTTACGGGCTCGCCGTCTACGCGGCGAAGATTATCCTTATCTATCATAAGGTCGGGAGAAATGTTAGTCTCGGCTGTAGAGAATACCCTTGTTGCTTCTGACTCCTCATAAGCCAGATCGGGACGCTCTGCAGGATCAAAGGCGGATTCTATGGGATCAAACTCCTCTGCGATATCGCTTGACGAAACTATCTCGACCAGCTTCTCATCCTGGCTGAGTACCTGTGCGACTACCTCGGGCTCCTCCTTGTTTGCCATAGCAAGAGCCTTGAGCTCAAGCTCCTCTATACGGGCCTGCTCGCTGCGTTCGCCCTCCGCTTCCTTTGCCAGCATCTCAAAAAATTCCTCATCGCTGGTGGCGGGGGTGCTCTCCTCGGCAAACTCCTCGGTGACAACGAGCTGCTCGATTATCTCCTCGGGTGCAGGAGGCTCGTCGTCAGAGATAAGCTCATCAACATTGATCTCTGTAACCTCCGGCTCCTCGCCTGCCGTTACATCCTCAGCCGCTTCGGCATATTCCGCTACCGTTTCCGTAATGCTCTCAGGCTGTGCAGGTGTCTCCTTTTCTTTTTCTTCAAGGTATTTTTCGTAAATATCCTTTGCTATGGCGCAAATGTCCTCTTCGGTTGCCGGATCTGACGCAAAGTCTGCATCACTTACACGGTCGATATAAGACTTGACCTGGTCAACGCTATTCTCGATAACATCAGAGGGCATCTGATACTCGGTCAGCTTGCCTGCAAGTGTGGCAAGAAATACTATCTTGTCCATAGGTGTCTCCTTAAATAAATTTCAATTTAGGTCTTTATTTTTTTATAAAAATATAGTATACTTATTGCATATATAGTAATTATAACATACGGAGCGGAAAATTTCAATATGAGAATGCGAAAAAAAAAGAACGGTGCCCTTCGTCTTAACGACTGCGCCGACCTTCTTATAACAAAAAGAGAGGATATCCCCTGCTTTCCCATCACTGTAGAAATAGGCTGCGGAAAGGGTAAATTTATCCTTGAGACCGCAAAGCGTAATCCCGATACTCAGTACATAGCTATGGAGAAGATACCCGATGTTGCCATGCTGGCAGCAGAAAAGATCAGAGACGAGGGTATCACCAATGTTAAGTTCATCGTAGGCGATGCTATGACGCTGCCCGAGCTTTTCCGCGAGGGTGAGATAGAGCGTATATACCTCAACTTCAGCGATCCCTGGCCTCACAACGGTCACGCCAAGCGCCGTCTGACCGACAGAGGCTTCCTTGAGCTCTACAAGAGACTTCTTATCCCTACCGGAGAGATAGTTTTCAAAACCGATAACAGACCTCTCTTTGATTTCTCTCTTGAGGAATTCAAGTATATGGGCTTTGACCTCTGTGATCTGACATACGACCTTCATAACAGCGAATATATGGCAGATAATATAGTTACCGAATACGAGGCTAACTTCTCTGCCAAGGGATTTTCGATAAACCGCGTAAGAGCAAAGATGAGCCGTATAACCAACCTTGAGGTAAGAAAAGCGGATATAAACGAG
>JAZNKU010000346.1:0-4173 GCA_045578685.1 Eubacteriales bacterium | reverse complement strand
CAAAGGAATACTTTGCAAAATGAAAAGAATAATAATTTTTCTGCTTATAACGGTTATGCTGATGTCGGCACTTTCTCTTTCGGCTTATGCCAAGGATCCAAAGCCCCTGTATTCGGCAAACTGTGTGGTTTATAATATAGAAAACTCCGCGACCTGCTTTGAGATGAATTCTGACGAGCATATCGCCACTGCAGGTACTGCCAAGATAATGACGGCTATACTCGCTCTTGAGCATTTCGAGGGTCATTACGAGGCTGCTATCACCGTTAAGGACGGTTGGCTTAAGGATGTAACAGGTCTTACTGCGGGCTTTAAGATTGGTGAGGATCTTATAGCGGAAAAGGTTATCTCCGCACTTATCATAGGTAACGGAAACGATGCCGCCTATATTCTTGCAAATTCGGTTGCAGGGTCCAAGGAAGCCTTTGTGGATATGATGAACCGTAAGGCTGCAGAGCTCGGTATGGAGGATACCCACTATACCAACCCCGCAGGTACCGACGAGGATGGAATGTATACCTCTCCGTCTGACGTTGTCAAACTCGCTTGCCACGCCTACAGCATAGCCAAATATATCGAGATTTCTGACTCTCCCTCCGTGGCTCTTGAGGCAACAACTAAGAACAACGGCCGTAATCTTTATAACAGAAATTATTTTGTCTCCAATTATTATAACACTAAATACCTTACCCCCTCGGTAATGGGCCTGAATGCAGGTTATTCGAGCAACGCAGGATGGTGTCTTACCACCCTCGGACGCAGTAACTCGGGTCTTACATATGTGGTGGTGGTTATGAATGCCCGCGACCCCGAACCCGAATATGATGAAAACGGAGTAGAAAAGAAGAAGGATAAGTTCTTTGTCAGCGGCTACGAGGATGCTCTTACACTCCTTGACTGGGCGTATGATAGCTTTGGATATTTCACTATAGTGGATACCTCCACCATGGTCTGTGATATTCCCGTCAAGCTCTCTAACAAGGTGGATCATGTCGTGCTTCTTCCTGAGGAAAAGCTGGTTTCGTTTCTGCCCCTTGATACCGATATCGAGGCTACTGTTACAAAGGAGATAGACCTGAAGCGGGAAATCCTTAAAGCTCCCGTCAGTCAGGGTCAGGTGGTAGGTGAGATGACCGTGTTTATCGACGGCGAAAAGACAGGCACGGTAAACCTCATAGCCAGAAATAACGTTGACCGTTCAAACTGGCTGCTTATACTTGATATTATACTAACCTTTCTTACAAATCCCATAGTTATCACTATAGGTGTTATAATTATCCTGCTGATCGTTGTATATGTGGTGCTGCAGGCAAGACGCATCGCCCGTAAGAGACAGGTAGTTAAATACAGAAAAAGATGATATAAAGCTTCACATTTCGTGAAGCTTTATTAATTTTTTATAAATTATAACCCATGTTTGTATAAATATAACAATAAAATTGTTGACATTGAACACTACAAGTGATAAACTTTTAATTTGGATATGTTTAATAATACAAAGGAGTATTTTGACATGAAAATTATGAAAAGGCTGATCGCCGTTATTATGACGGTTCTGATGCTTATACCCTCTATGGTGACGGCGGTTATGGCTTCTGACACCGTGACGGTATATTTTAATGCCAACACAGGCGTCGGCGGTCCCGGGGCGGTAAGCACTACAGGTACACTTACGATTCCTTCTGCTGAGCCCGCAAAGGATGGCATGACCTTCCGCGGCTGGGCGACAACCGCAGAGAACGCGGCTAAGGGTATCGTTGCCTATAGCTGTGACGGCAAGTACGGCGGAGCTGCAAGCATCACCGTAACTACCGATACTGTACTCTATGCCGCTTGGGCATATACAGTTACCCTTAACAGAGGTGCTGAAGGCAGCGGTACGGCTAATGTTACAAAGTATAAATTCCCCGGCGCTGACCTTGAGCTTCTTACATCTAAGTCCAAGATCAAGTCAAGCTACGGTATGTACCCCAAGAACAGCGACCAGCGTGTATTCATCGAGTGGAATACCAAGCAGGATCCTACCACCTCCAAGGGTACGGGTACTACCTACCGCGATGTATATACCGTAAATGCAAATACTACTCTTTACGCTATCTGGGGCTACCGTATCCAGTATAACGCTGACGGCGGTACCTTCCCCAAGACGGGAAAGGATATATTCTTAAAGTATGTTTGCGGATATGACGATAACAACTATCAGAATCCCAAGACCCTTTACGGTAACTTTGACCTTCCCGAAGGCTCAAACAAACCGATAAAGACCGGTTGCAGACTTTACACAATGTCAGACGGCAGAGTCTTCTACGGACTTCTGTACAATGATATGAGATTCTTTACTACTGAGACCGCTCAGCAGAATCTCACCATTCCTCCCACGGGCGGCAAGCTTCCCTGGAGCGTGTTCCATACCACCAAGTGTGAGTACGGTGATACAGCGGTAGAGTTCTACGCTATCTGGGAGCCCTCGGTTACCTACAAGGCTAACGGCGGTGTGGGCGCAGACGTGGTAGAGTATATCGAATGGGACTGGGACGGTCTCCATATGTATAAGAGCTACAAGGTCAAGGGTGAGATATTCACCAAGGAGGGTGCCGAGCTTACAGGCTGGAACACCAAGCCTGACGGTTCGGGTAAATCCTATTCTGCCGGTACCAACATCGGCGGTAACAGAGGCAACTCCGACCCCGTTACCCTCTACGCACAGTGGACGGATAAGGTCTATGTTGATGTTATAGAGAAGTATGCGGTCAAGTATGATGCCAACGGCGGTACTCCTACCCCTGCAGCACAGACCAAGACCGAGGACGTTGACCTTAAGCTCACAACCGATATTCCCAAGCGAACAGGCTATATCTTTGAGGGATGGTCTGAGAGCAAGACAGCAGAAACTCCCACATACCTTGCAGGCTCTGTTTATAGAGCAAATAAGGGCGTTACACTCTACGCAGTATGGGAGGAGATGGCTAAGCATACATACAATACCGTTTACGATCCCGCGCCTACCTGTACAAGCGAGGGCGTTGCATACCATACCTGCGTACAGTGCGGATTCTCCTACGTTGAGGGTCTTTTAGCACTCCCCCACGCTTACGGCGAATGGGCAGACGACGGTAAGGGTCGCAGCACAAGAGTCTGCGCTGACTGCGGTCATAAGGACACAAAGAACAACGAATACTCCATCACCTATACCGATATGGGTGACGGTGAGTTCGGCAAAAATACTCCTACTACACATATATTCGGCACGGAAACCAAGCTTGTAAATCCTACAAGAACAGGCTATACCTTCGGCGGCTGGTATCTTGAAAACGGCACCAAGGTTACTTCCCTCGGAGCAAAGGCGTATCTTGACGATATTGTACTTTATGCAAAGTGGAACGCTGTCAGCTACAAGATCACATACAAGGATTATAATAACGCGACCCTTTCCGGCACTCTCGGCAAGGGAACACCTACCACTCATACCTACGGCTCTGTAACCGAGCTTGTTGCACCCGAAAAGAAGGGCTATACCTTCATCGGCTGGCATACAGACAAGGCTTGTACCAAGCCTGTAAGCGAGATCGCGGCTGATGCTTATACCGCGGCGTTCACCCTCTATGCAAAGTGGGAGGTAAACAGCTACGATATCAAGTATTACGATATGGGCGGTTTTGAGTTCAGCGGAACATATGGCAAAAACACTCCCGTAAGCTACAAGTACACCGCAAAGACGACCCTTGTTAACCCCACAAAGACAGGCTACACCTTCGGCGGCTGGTACAACGAGGCAGGAACCAAAGTGACCGCCCTTGCGGCAAAGGCGTTTACGGATACTATCCGTCTTTATGCCAAGTGGAATCCCGTAAGCTACACTATAACCTACAAGGATCAAAACAATGCAGCCTTTACCGGCAAGAATCCTACCGGTTATCCTACTAAGCACGTTTATGACGTGGATACCGTACTTCCTACACCTACAAGAGTGGGATATACCTTCCTCGGCTGGTACAGCGACAAGGCTTGCACCAAGGCGATAGATACTATCCCTGCTTGCAGTATCACCGCAAACGTAACCGTTTACGCAAAGTGGCAGGTAAATCCCCGCGCTATCAACTACTACGATATGGGCGGCGAGGTATTCTCCGGTACATTTGCCAAAGAGGCACCCACAGAATATAAGTATTCTGC
>JAZNKU010000345.1:0-2114 GCA_045578685.1 Eubacteriales bacterium | reverse complement strand
CGGTGGCGAAGCAACCCCCGATCTCAGCGATAAGAAGATCTTTGGGGCAAAGGACGTGGATTCACTGATTAAGTATATCACCGATTCCATTGTGTTTGATGACGCATATAGTTTTTTTGATGAACTTGAAGAAGAGATGAGTGACTATTCTGTAAAGAGTATCAGAAAACTGACACAAAAGAGTGATATTCCTTATTTTTCAAGCGTTATAGAGGATATCGACAATTTCAGTGCCGGTGTGAAAACCAATATATCCGGCCTTGATGACATTGCTTCAATTCGGGTTGACAGTATATACAGCGCATGGGGTGAATTCTGTAGTCTGTTTGAGGATTATCTTCCTGACCTCGGATTAGAGATTCCGGAAGAAGGATTTAGCTGGATCGAGGGTAAGACCTTTGTCGTTACAGGAAAGCTTAACTTTTTTACTAACCGTGAAGAACTGACAGAATATATCGAATGTGAAGGCGGAACGGTGAGTGGTTCGGTCAGCAAACAAACGGATTATCTCATCAACAACGATTTTGCTTCACTTTCCTCAAAGAACAAAAAGGCTGCCGAGTTGGGCATTCCCGTAATTACCGAAAAGGACTTTATACTTCGTTTCTGTGATCCCGATAGCCTGGACGATGAGATCGTCGGAGAGGTTGGAGAATTTCCCGAACACCTTGAGCGCGTCCGTACTTTCCTTGAGGAAAAGCTTTCATCAGAAAGTGATTTCGACGCGTTGATGGAATGCATTGAGGAGTACTGTGAGCCGAGTTCTTGCACGGGTAATGTATCCACCGTTTATGATATTGAAAATAAAACTATCGATACCACGGTAAAAATTAAAGCGGAGATATAATAAGATGAAAAGACTGACTTTATTAATTTTGGTATTATCGGTAACGGTTATCCTTTGCGGATGTACAAAAATAACGGCACCTATCGCCGATGATACCACAGAGGAGATCAGCGAGATTGCAGAGCCTGTTGTAAGCGAAACGGAAATACAAACAGAAGAAATAAATCAAACGCCGATCACCTCAACGGTAACCGAAGAAATCACAGAACCCGAAACACAAGAAAGCCCTGACAGAGAAACCGCAGAGGTTACTATACCCGTGATCAAGCCCATTACCCAGTCATATATTGAGGTTTATGAACTTAAGGATACAAGCGTTGATCTTCAAAAATACGTTGTCAGCACCTCGGAATATGCGGTGCCTGTTGTTTTTGAAGCAAGCGGAGATATTACCGATCTTAAGATCTGCGGGGTAGAAATGACCTACGGGTACGATGAGATCACGGATACTGTGCTTGAGGGCATTGATCTTTCCGACGGTGAAAGGATATCCGTAATGCTTGAGTTTCCGGGGGATATGTCCACCTGGTATTATTCCTACACCAACAACGTAGGGAAAACATGCGAGCATCAGATCTATATGAGCGGTATGGACGGCTCGATAGTATCTACCCACTGGCAATAAAAGATGATTGAAACGGAGGAAATATGAAGCTTATACATCTCTCCGATCTTCATATAGGAAAGCGTGTGAACGAATATTCCATGCTTGAGGATCAGGAGTACATACTGACTGAAATTATCAATATTATAGACAAAGAAAAGCCTGATGGGGTTATTATAGCGGGAGATGTCTATGACAAATCCGTACCGTCGGCAGAGGCAGTGTCGCTCTTTGACGATTTTCTCGTAAGGCTGTCGGGGCGTGAGCTTTCTGTGTTTATTATCAGCGGAAACCACGATTCCCCCGAGCGTATCGCTTTTGGCGGCAGGCTTATGGAGGGTAGCGGTATATATATTTCTCCCGTATATAACGGTTCCGTTTCTCCCGTTACACTTTCTGACGAATACGGCAGGGTCAATATCTGGATGCTGCCATTTGTCAAGCCGGTTCATGTCAGAAGGTTCAACGAGGATGATGAGATAACGAGCTATACCGATGCTATACATACGGCTATATCTGCTCTGCCCATCAATACTGACGAGCGTAATATTATGATAACCCATCAGTTTGTTGTGGGAGCACAGCGAAGTGAGTCCGAGGAGATCTCGGTAGGCGGAAGCGACAATGTTTCTGCTTCTGTTTTCGACCCCTTTGACTATACGG
>JAZNKU010000344.1:0-2600 GCA_045578685.1 Eubacteriales bacterium | reverse complement strand
ACCCATCCAGGGAAGGTCGTAGGTGAATACACCATTGACAGTATATTTCGCAACAGTAGCTGCATCAAGAGTTGCATTCTTCTCCGCTGCCTTTACTGCAGAACCGGTGGTATATGTACCGATAGCAAATCTGATCTCTTTTATGTCGGTAATGTTCTTAAGGGTTACCGTATAGTTGCTGACACCTGCGATATTGGGAGTACCGTTGTCGGGTGTGTAGCCCGGATCCTCACTCCAAAGAGCGATGAAATCAACGTCTGTCTCAACTGCGAAGTAACCTGTATCCCAGTCACCGGAGGTGAGAGTATAGTTGTATGCTTCCCAGTACCAACCGTCAAATACATAACCCTCAAGGGTAGGTACGGGATAATCTACACCTGTAGCATCCTTGTAGTTTTCGTTCTTATTTATACCGTATACGGTAGCAACGCCTGCAGGCATCTCACCGCCATCGGGATCAAAGGTCATCTTATACGCTTTGGTTGCAGGAACCTCACGGGTCTCTGTTGTACCGCAGCGTCCACAGGTTCTTGTTTCGGAGCCTGCCGTAAGGGCTGTAGGAGCCTTGGTCTCTACCCAGTCGCCCCAGGAATGACCGAGAGCTGCTATCACGGTAGTGGAGGCTTCGCCGCATCCGGTACAGATAGTTACCGTCTTTCCGTCAGCAGTACAGGTTGCAGCGGTCGTGGTCGTGCTGTAGCTGTGACCGAGAGGTGCTGTTTCCTCGGTGTAGCTTTCACCGCAGGTACAGCTGTAGGTGGTAACACCGGGCTCCGTACAGGTTGCCTTGGTTGTACCCGACTGTGTGAAGGAACATGTATGTGTGGTCCATACAGCATCAACGGTTATGTTCTGATCGAAGGTATAGGGCTGTGTTCCCCAACCGTCGGTCCAGAAGTGGTCACTGCGGTTAGCCCACTGCCAGCCTGCAAATTCATAGCCTTCCTTTGTAGGAACGGGGAATCCGCCGATAATGTCAACGAACTTCTCATCAGCTAAAAATTCGTACGTGGTGTAATAACCCTCAGGCATAGTACCGCCGTTGGTATTGAAGGTAAGGATATATCCGTCAAAGGACTCGCCTACATATACACAGTAGTTAAGGCTGAACCAGCCCGAAATACCGTTAAAGGTACCGTAGCCCCACTTGTCTTCTATCTTGGAAACATTGATCTGATCTCCGTTAGCCAACACCTGAACGACCTCATAAGAACTGCCTGCACCCGAACGCATATTAAGGTTATATGCGGTTACCTCGTATACGCCGTATACAGGCGTCCATACTGCGGTAAAGGTAACGTCCTCGTTTACCGAGAAGGTATCGTTGAGGTTGAGTAAATAGTTATACTCTGCACAATACCAGCCGCCTAAAACGTAACCGTTACGTGTAGCACCGGGAATATCGGATATCACCTGTGCGTAAGGCATACCCTCGGATATCTGGTAGGATGATGCACCGGAGGTAATAGTTCCGCTGCCGGGATCAAAGGTTATAGTATATGTAGTTGCCGTACTGCCCGTACCCAGGTATACGGTATAGCCGAGATGTATCCATCCGGAAATTCCGTTATAGGTACAGTAGCCCCAGCTTCCGTATACAAGAGTTACGTTAACAACTGCATCGGTGGGGAGAGCCTGAAGCACGTTTGTACCCGAAGAGCTTGCCGCGTCTCTCATATTAAGAGAGGATGCAGTTACCTTGTACTGACCGGTAACGTAGCCTGCAGCACCGCTGGTATAGTTAGGTGTACCGTAACCGAGGATATAAGCACTGGAAAGGCTGTAGGACTTCTTCTGACACTTGTTGGAAGCGTTTCCTTCAATAGTATATACGTAGTATGAATCGGAAGAATAGACGATACCTACGTGAGTGGAGTCAACCACCTGACTGGTATTGGTTCTGAAATAGATGATATCTCCGCGCTTAGGGGTATAGGAACCGCCGCAAGCCTTGGACCACTGCCAGCAACCACGGTTCTGGAAGGTCTGCATACCGATATCACAGCTTGCGTGCTTGGGAATGATGGAGGTAGAAATGCCCGCCTGATTTGCACACCAGGAAACGAACATAGCACACCAGGCACCGGGGTTGATACCGTACCAAGCACCGTACTTGGTGTAGTTGCCGCTGCCGCCCGTAGTACCGCTGGTACCTGCCGCAACAGTATTACCCTCGGTGTAGCCTATCTGTGTCGTAGCAACAGCGATAAGGTCCTCGATCTGATTACCTGTATTTACGTGAGTGTTCGCGTAAGCTGCAAACGCTGTCAAAGGCAGAGCTGCCACAAGAGTCAGCGTACACAACACTGCTGCAAGAATTCTCTGAATTTTTTTCATATAGATTCTCCGATCTGTAAAATATTACTTGGAATATTGTATCATATTGATCGTAATATTTCAACAAGTTATTTAATTTTCAGCACAAATACAAAATATCCAATATTTTATTTGTGCATAATCACCATGTATTTCCTAAAAAAATAAATAATTAAAATTTCCACAAAAAAATCAAAAAAACTCTTGACAATTTTCTTATACTGTGGTATACTTTACAGCGTTGTATCTGGGTGTGGCGCAGCTGGTAGCGCGCTACCTTGGGG
>JAZNKU010000343.1:0-1764 GCA_045578685.1 Eubacteriales bacterium | reverse complement strand
CGCCTCCTCGAGTGAAGTCGGGAGATGATGCAGCTTTGCCTTCTCTTCATCGCTGAGATGATAAAGATTGACATCATACGGTCCCCAACCGTTTGCATGCGGATCGATCTTATTCTTGATACCGTCAAGACCTGCCATAAGGATAGCCGCATAGCAGAAGTAGGGGTTACATGTAGCGTCGGGGTTACGAAGCTCAAAACGGCGCTTGTCGGGAGACTTTGCATAAGCGGGTATACGGATAACAGCACTTCTGTTGGAGGTAGCGTAGCCTACGGTTACGGGAGCCTCAAAGCCGGGAACCAGACGCTTGAAGGAGTTGGTGCTGGGGTTGGTGATAGCACAGAGGGAAGCAATGTGCTTTAAGAGACCGCCCATAAAGTAGTGTGCGGTTTCACTAAGGTTAGAATAACCGTTGTCATCGGAGAATACGGGCTGTCCGTCCTTAAAGAGGATCATATGAACGTGCATACCGCTGCCTGCCTCGCCGTAGATGGGCTTGGGCATAAAGGTTGCGGACTTGCCGTACTTAAGTGCGGTGTTGTGGATGATATATTTTATCATCATCGTGGCATCTGCCATATGAACTACCTCGCCAAGCTGAGGCTCGATCTCAAACTGACCGGATGCTGCAACCTCGGGGTGATGATAGTTGATGTCGATACCCATTTCCTTCATGAGCATGCACATTTCGCTTCTGCACTCGTAGGAAATGTCAAAGGGCTTTGCAATGTGATAGTTCTTCTGCTTGGGAACTACAACGCCTTTACCCTCAACTGCACTGTTCCAGTAGGACTGAACTGCATCAACGCTTGCGGCGATCTGTCTGCCGCTTACCTCCCAGGCAACGTCGTCAAAGAGGTAGAACTCAAACTCGGGCAGGATCTTCATTTCATCGGCAACGCCGGTTTCCTTCATATATTCAACAGCAGCCTTGATGATGTTACGAGGATACTGTTTAAGAGGCTTGTGCTCGGGGGAAGCAATAACCATCGCATTACCTGTCATCGACAGGGTGGGGATAGAGCAGAAGGGGTCTATAACTGCGGTATCGGGGTCGGGGATAAATACCATATCACTTTTCTCAACGACTGCGTATCCGTAGTTGGATGCGTCAAAGCCGATACCCGATTTCATTGTGTCCTCAGAGAAGTTCTCTGCGGGTATAGTAACGTGACGGTACTGACCGTTGATGTCAACCATCTTAAAGTCTACCATCTTGATGTCCTTTTCCTTGATGATATTAAGTATGTCCTGAATGCTCTTTGCCATAATCGTTCTCCTGATATTAATAAAGTTATAAATATTTTATCACTTTTTGTTAACATAGTCAACAGTAAAAACAAAAAAGAACCCAAGTACCGTATAAATACTTGAGTTCCAATATGGTCGAAGTGTGGAGATTCGAACTCCAGGCCTCCAGTACCCGAAACTGGCGCGCTACCAACTGCGCTACACCTCGAAATTTTATTGAATTAAAGGTAGGACAACAAACTTCAAGTTTCAATAAACAAAATAGTTTGCCTGCGGGGGCTCCCTGCCGCTACACCTCGATATTTGCGGGTAATATTATAGCACAATAAAAATGTAATGTCAAGTTTGAAAAGTGTAAACAATTATTTCTGTTGTAGGATTGTCAATGATAGGTAACACTAACTCCAAAAAAATATAAACTAACGCTATTTGATTTTTTGACAAAGAAGGAGGAGCCGTAGGCGACGAGTTCTTTGTCAAAAAATCGGCGCCCTCAAAAGAGTGCTAAATAAT
>JAZNKU010000342.1:0-2871 GCA_045578685.1 Eubacteriales bacterium | reverse complement strand
ATGATAAATATGACTATCTGTAATATTATAACCGCAAGAAAAACATTATCACGCTGCCCCAGCTTTTCAATATCGGTAAGAGTCGATATTGCCATAAGCAGATACATCACAAGGGCGAGCAGAGGTGCGGTCACGGTAGGTTTAAGTTTAATTCGCATTGATGGTGACAACTCCTTTTTCGGTAACCAAAAAGTCAACGGCGGCATCGAATCTGCCTCTGGGCAGGGTATCGACTACACAGGTGCTGTATTCAACGCCCATCTTCGCGCCGGCAAAAGAGGAAAGATATCTGTCATAGAAGCCCTTACCGTAGCCTATACGGTAGCCCTTGAGGTCAAAGGCAAGTGCGGGAACAAAGCAGACTGCATTTTCTCCCTTGCGGGCTATGGGGTCGTATACGGGCAGGGAAGGGTCCGGCTCTTTTATACCGTAGCTGCCTGTCTTCAGGTCATTAAGATCACTTACGATATGATATACCATAGTATGATCATCGGGATCACACAGAGGAAACGCCACGGTCTTACCCTTTTTCAAGGCGTCCTCGGCGATAGGCATTACATCTATCTCATGCTTGAGAGGTGCGTAAAGAAGCAACGAATCCGCAAATCTGTAGGAAGCAAGCGACATAAACCGCTGACATATCTTACGGTCGTATTCCGCTTTAAGCTCGGGTGTCATATCTTTGCGCAGAGCCTTGAACTTTTCTCTTATTCGGTTTTTTCTTTCACGTAATTCATTCATAACAATTAAAAACTCGGGTGAAAAGCGGTGGGTTTATGACAGATTTGTAAACCCCTTCAGAACTGTGTCTTTTTTGCAAGTTCAGAGGCGAATTCATCACCCTTAAAGTAGCTTACTATCGCAAGGCCGAAGGTAAATGCTGCCCCCATACCCTTTGCGGTTATAATGTTACCGTCTGTTACTACCTTGTCGGAACAGGGGTATGCACCGTCAAGCTTGTTCTCGAAGCCGGGAAAGCAGGTGGCTTTTTTGCCTTTAAGCAGACCTGCCTGACCGAGGACATAGGGTGCCGCACATATAGCGGTAATAAGCTTGCCCTGCGCGTTTGCCTTTACAAGACACTCCTGTACCTTTTCACAGGCGCTAAGGTTGTCCGCACCGGGAAGTCCGCCGGGAAGCATTATACCGTCGAAATCCTCCTCCATTTCGGAGAGAGTGATATCGGCGTGGACCTTGATGCCGTGTGTGCCGGTAACAAGGGTGGTTTCGTTTATTGAAACGGTTTTTACGGGTATACCTGCACGGAGAATAAGATCGTAGGGACAAAGTGCTTCGATCTCCTCAAATCCGTCGGCTAAAAATATATAGAACATAGTATATTTTCTCCTTGTCGAAAATAGTCGTTTACTCCTCGCGCATTACCATTTCCTGATACTCTGCGGCACTCATAAGCACTTGTCTGGGCTTGTTGCCGTCGGGGGCACCGACGATTCCCATCTTTTCCATGGTGTCGATGAGCTTGGCTGCTCGTCCGTATCCGAGAGAGAGCTTACGCTGAATGAGGGAGGTGGATATCTTACCCGACTCTACCGCAAGCTCGATTGCCTGCTTGAGCATAGGATCGCCGTCCTCGTCGTCATCAAGCTCGCCTGCAGGCATACCGGCACCCTTCTTGGCACCGCACTTTGCGGCCTCCTGTTCTATCTTTTCTATTACAGACTCATCGTATTCACTCTCGCCAACTTTCTGGCGGATGAAGTCGGTAACCTTGGCAACATCGTCCTCGTGAACGAAGGAGCCCTGAACACGCATAGGCTTCGGTGCACCTACGGGAGCGTAGAGCATGTCGCCGCGTCCGATAAGCTTTTCCGCACCTGCCATATCAAGGATGGTACGGCTGTCTACCTGGCTCGTGGTCTTGCAGGAAATACGGGAGGGGATATTTGCTTTGATAAGACCGGTAACAACGTCAACGGAGGGACGCTGCGTACCTAATATAAGATGCATACCTGCGGCTCTTGCCTTCTGTGCAAGACGGCAGATAGAATCCTCAACCTGATCGGGAGCTGTCATCATAAGGTCAGCCAGCTCGTCGATAATAATAACTATCTGGGGAATGAACTCGTAGGTGGGGTCATCCTTGGTCTTTACATTGAAGTTATGGATATCACGCACTCCAAGGGACTCCATAAGCTGATAACGCCTTTCCATCTCACCTACAGCCCATTGCAGAGAGCCTGCCGCCTTCTTGGGATCGGTAACGACGGGAACGAGAAGATGGGGAAGTCCGTTATAGGGAACAAACTCAACCTTCTTTGGGTCGATCAGGATAAGCTTGACCTCGTCGGGAGTTGCCTTGTAGAGCATACTCACGATGATGGAGTTGATACATACCGATTTACCCTGACCTGTAGCACCTGCTACCAAGAGGTGGGGCATCTTGGCTACATCCATATATATAGGTTCTCCCGCGACGTCAACACCGAGGGATGCAGTGAGACGGCTCTTTGCCTCCTTAAAGGTGGGAGCCTCAAGCTGCTCGCGCAAGCCTACTACCGTTCTCGTCTTATTGGGAACCTCTATACCTACCGCCGCTTTGCCGGGGATAGGTGCTTCGATACGAATACCGCTTGTAGCGAGATTGAGGGCGATATCGTCTACCAGATTAGCTATCTGACGAACTCTTACACCCTCCTCGGGCTGGAGCTCGTAGCGGGTGATAGCGGGGCCTCTGGATATATCTATTATCTTTGTACGCACCTTAAAGCTTGCCAGGGTCTCGACCAGCTTATTTGCATTGGTACGCAGCTCCTCGGTTATATCCTCGTTTTCAGGTTTTTTTGCCTGAGAGAGCAGGGATATGGGAGGGAAGATATACTTCGGCTTTTCCTTTTTGACAGGCTTTTCCTC
>JAZNKU010000341.1:0-8867 GCA_045578685.1 Eubacteriales bacterium | reverse complement strand
CGCTTGAACTCATTGGGTGTCTGCCGTCCTCGCAGATACGTTTCATCCGCCACTGGCGGCACGTATCTGTTCGGCGTACTAAGTACGGTAGAGACGATTTGGCGGGAAAGTGTGAAAGGACGGTATAAACTCGATGTTTATACCGTCCTTGAATACTTATCAGACTTCAATGGGAAAGTTGATGAAAAAATTCAAACCCGGCAATTGTGGGAGAAATATACTGTGTAAATATTTCTTTTCACACGTCCGACCGACTTTTTCGACAGTCTGAGAACTTTGTCAAACGACAAAGTCTTTTTATCTGTATAAAACTTATGCTTTCTTCTTCTTTACGATGATAACCACAACAACTGCTGCAACTACTACAACTGCTGCTACGATACCGATGATAAGACCGATGTTAGAGCCGCCCTCACCTGTAGTGGTAGTGTCCTCGTCGTCATCACCGTATCTTACGGTATCCTTCTTGGTGGTGTCCTTTTCCTCTGTCTCCTCGTCGTCAGCCTTGGGTGTGGTCTCGGGAGCGGGAGTGGTTGTCTCCTCGGTAGCTACAGTGGTAGTCTCGGGAGCGTAGCCTGTAGCATCACCCATAGCGAGCTTAAGACCGTAGGAACGAAGTGCGGATGTACCGGAGTTCCAGCCCTGACCGTCAGCATGTACCAAAGGTACAGTTACATTTCTGGAAAGTGTGAAGATCTCACCCTCGGGAGTTTCATCAGAGCTGGATGCAAATACCTTTACATCCTCGCTCATAAGAGCACGGTCAAGGTACATGATACCTACATTGCTGATTGCACCTGCAGTAGTGATCTCCTCAGCGGTAAGCTGAACATCACCCATGGAAGCTACCATAGTGTCGTCGATAATGGTATCCCAGGGAATCATGCACTCAAGTGCCCAACCGTTGGTGGTAGTCTTAGCTGCACCGGTAACGGAATCGGTGATATCTGCATCGTTAGCGTGAGAACGGTATACCTTGAACGCGCCGCCCTCAAGAATGCTCATGCAGTACCAAGCGGTAAAGTCCTCGTTGGATACCATACCTGCATCGAAGCAGGAAGCAAGGGGGTCAATACCGATCACGAAAACATCGCCGTCATAGCCGTACTCGTTCATGCCTGTATCGTCAGGCTCGCCCTCTCCCTTGGAGAGAACCATGGTAGGATCAGCGATATCTGCAGCTACATAAAGTCCGTTTGCATCCCAGGCAAAATATACATTACCTGTGATGAGACAACGGCTGGAAGGACCCCAAAGTGTGGGCATGTTGGTATAGTCGATTGCCTTTGCATCAGACCAGCCCTCACCTGTAGAGATGTTACCGTCGATAGTGGGTGTGTTGTTCTTTGCCACAAGAGAGCCAACCTCATTTTCTGCGGTGTAGAGGTAGGTGTCAAGTGCGCTTAAATCATAAGCAAGAACGTTTACAGATGAAAGTACGAGCATAACTGCGATGAGCATGCATACGATCGTCTTCTTCATAGTTTGTTTCCTCCGTTAATTTAAATCAAAATTTAACTGCTAACATTATATCATCTTTATGTAAAATATACAAGTCCTAAAATTGAATTTTTATAAATAAAGACGGCTCGGAGAAAAGACTCTGAGCCGTCTTATGTTTATTTGATATTCAGCTTACTTGTTAAGACCTCTGAAATCGTCAAAGCCCTTGAACATTACGGTAGCCTGCGCTCTGGTAGCTGTGCCGTTAGGATCAAGATATGTCTTGCCTTCCTTTGCTGTACCGGAGATAAGACCTGCTGCAACTGCCCATTCCATAGGAGTCTTAGCCCAGTTCTGTACTGCATTTACATCGGGGAATACAGAGAGATCCTCGCTGCCTGTGATGTCAATGCCGTTCTTCTCGGAATATACATAGAAGAATCTTGCAACCTGTGCTCTGGTTACGTTGGCGTTAGGACCGAACTTGGTTGCGGAAAGACCGCTTGTGATACCCTGCTCTACTGCCCAGCATACAACCTCGTTGAACCAGTGAGCTGTCTTAACATCCTCAAAGCCTGCATCGGTGGTGTCGTACTGAGTAAGATCAACGCCGTCGAGCTTTGCAAGAAGTGTAAGGAACTGTGCTCTGGTAAGCTTGCCGTTGGGAGCAAATGTGTTCTCGGACATACCGGAAGCATAGCCTCTCTTTACGCAGTACTCAACAGAGGTATAGAACCAATGGTTTTCCTTAACGTCATCAAAGGGGTTTACGTACTCAAGTACAGGAATCTTCTCTTCAGCCATAAACTCGCCGCATACGGAACAGTTCTGCTGCTTGAGGCCTTCTGTGAAGTAATCAGCTTCGTTAACTACGGTCCATTCGGAGTTCTTATCGTGGCCTGTAGCCTCGATAGCCTCGGTCTTGAGAACCTCAGAATTACATCTTGTACATACAAGGTTCTTGGAACCTGCCTCTGTACATGTAGGCTGAAGGGTAACTACCCACTCACCGTCATTGTGACCGAGAGCGTCAACCTCTACTACGTCGCCGAGTGTAACGTGACAGAGAGAGCATACGTCCTGCTGTGTACCCTTTTCGGTACAGGTAGGAGCGATAATACCTACCGTGGTCTTGTTATGAGCGTTAGCATCGATTGCGATCGCTACGGTCTCGATAACCTTATCACATACTTTACAGCTGAGAGTCTTTGTACCCTCTGCAACGCAGGTGGGAGCCTTGGTAACTGCGTACTCGTCTGCGGGAGTATGGTTGCCGGTTGCGGGGAGCTTGGTGGTGGAAAGCACCTTGCCGCACTCAACGCACTTGGTTTCTTCCTTACCGTCCTTACCGCAGGTAGGTGCCTTGGTAATCTCGGTCTTGGTTTCGGGGTGCTGACATGCAACCTCACCCGTCCATGTAGCCGCGTTGTGTGTATTGATCTTTGTTACTGTGAAATCACAGTTGTTGACTGTAACATTGGTACCGGTAGCACCAACGGTGAGGTAACCCTCAAAGTTTTCACCGAGACCGGAAAGATTGATGTTCTTTGCCGCATAGGTCATAGAATCGGTGTAGTTCTTTGTGAAGTTGTCATAGTCATCATCCTTGAGAGCGTAGCTGTTGTACTCTTCGCCCGCAAAGGTCTTCTGAGAACAGTCGGGATAGTAAGCGATGTATGTAGCATCGTAGTAATCCTTACCGTTAACAGAAACGATATAACCGTGAGTCTCGTCTGCTCTTACCTCAAGCTTAAGACCCTCAGAGAAATCGATGCTCTCGAATCTCTGGGTAATACCGGAGTGGTCGCCGTTAGAGCCCTCGGAGGAGTTTCTTGCGGAGAATACCCATCTGAAACCGTTGTGATTATCGTTCTTGTTGATGTAGCTGCCGTCATCATAAATGATAGCTACAGCGGTAGCAACATGATCCTTGGTATTTGTAACATTCTGGTTAGAAACAGTAACTGTAAGAGACTTACCCTCAAATGAACCAAGTCCGCGAAGACCGTTGGACATAACCTCAACTGCATCGTAAAGACCTGTGTCAAAGCTTGCAGACTCAGCGTTGAACGCAGCAACCTCGGTTATGGGATTCTCCGATATAACGAAAGAAATGTTGGTGGATGCGTTGTTGGAGTCACACATCATGGTCAGATCGTCGGGCTTGAGCTCAACTGTAAGACCGTCAAGGGGAGTCTTATTCTTGGAAGCAACCGCTGCTACGGAATAAACACCGGCGTTTTCCTTATATGTAGCAGTGTGAACCTTAATACCGCCGTTTTCGTCAGCCTTGTAATCAAAGCCGGTGGTTCTTATAGCATAACCGTCACCCTTAGGTGCGATAACGCCGTTTGTACTCTTGGAATACTTTGCTGCAAGGGGAGTCCAGCCTGCTGCTACTGTTTCGTCAACGGTCAAGGGTTCTGCCGCAGAAACTGCAACCGCACACATGGAGAAAACCATTGCAACTACGCAAATAAATGCGATAATTCTCTTGTTAAGTGTCATAGTCTTAACCTCCTAATTTTTTCGTATACATTATAGCATGAAGCGAAGATAAAAGAAAATGTTATTATTTAATCCAAAAAGTCGCTGTATTTTAATTTTGTTTGTATATAATGCATAGTTTTGTACAAAGAATTTCGGATATATTAACAAATAATTTATATTTATTCACTTTTTGTACACATACCCTGCCGAGCATAGTCGAAACCCTGCCGTTTTTAATTTCAAAAAGCGACATTTTTTGTTCATATAAGAGCAATATATGAACTGTAAACTGTTTATAATGACAATATATGAAAAGAGATCAGTTATGCCGACAAATTTTTACAAAGAATACAAATCTCTGCCGCCTAACATTCACACAGAACTGGCAAAGGGACTTATTAAAAATGACGAAGACCTATTACAGGGTACGGGAACCGTAAGCATCTTCCGAACGGATGCCGAGGACCCCAACGAGCTGTTTTGTCATAACAGCTTTGATATTCTCTATGCCCTTGATTGCGACGCAGAAGCTCAAATATGCGGGGAAAAGATAAAAATAAACCGTTATGACATTCTTTTTATCTCGCCTGAAGTACCTTACCGTGTATCGGTCAGAGGTAAGGGCATCATGCCTGTCATATCGGTAGACAAAAGGTTAGCTTATACTCATTTTCACCGTATCAGTATATTTGACGGTGTGCTCGCAGGATTTTTTGCTGATGCAATGTGGGGAGAGCTTACCTCCGGCCATCTTCTCTTCACTACCCTGTCAAACACCGGCGTTGAATCGATGGTTAATTTACTTATCGCCGAGGAGCTTCAGAGCAATGCAAATTCTCACTTTATAAAAACCCAGCTGCTTCTGTGTATGTTCGGTTATCTGTCGGTCCGACCCGTCTCTTCCTATAAGCTGCCGAAAAACAAGATCACCCGAAGCGAGCAGATGCCGAAGATACTTGCCTTCATCCAGGATAACTACCGTACCGTCACTCTCGAAAAGCTGGCAGAGCATTTTCACTATACCGTCCCTTATGTCAGCAAGCTTGTCAGATCTGCCACGGGGCTTACCTTTACCGAAATACTCAGAGAGATCAAGTTTGACGTTTGCCGTTCCCTGCTTCTTAATTCGGATCTTAAGATAAATAAGATAGCCGAGGTTGCGGGCTTTCAGAATACCGACCACTTTAACCGTGTTTTTAAAAAGCATATGGGAATCACTCCCACTGAATTTAAGAAGAAGAAAAGTATTGACAAGTGATTTTGTGTAATATATAATAATATCATCAAGTTTTAATTGTAGAAAGGATATTTACCATGGAAGTTACCAAGGATTCAATCGTAGGCGATGTACTCGATTTTGATAGCGAAACCGCTCAGTTCTTTTTTGAGATAGGCATGCACTGCCTCGGATGCCCTGCATCCCGCGGCGAGAGTATCGAGATGGCTTGTGCCGTTCACGGTCAGGACGCTGATCTCCTCGTTGAAAAGATCAACGAGTTTTTAGACTCCAAGAAGGCGTAATGAAAAAGGCGGGTGTTCCCGCCTTTTTTGATGCCGAACCGACTTGCGCTGCCGGTGGCAGAAGAAGCAAGTCGGTGAGGACGGCAGACACCCAACGAACACAAGCGACTTTAGAAGCGATGTGTGAGTTGTTGGTGTCAACGAGCAACACCTACGAATTCATTTCATTGTGAATAAAACTATGAATTATAAATTAAACAAACGCTTATTATGCGCCGCTTCCTTTGTAGAAAAGGGTGCTTCTGTTGCGGATATCGGCTGCGACCACGCCTATCTGCCTATATATTTGATAAAAGAAAATATTGCCCGTTCTGTTGTTGCCTGCGACATAAACGAGGGTCCCTGTGAGACCGCTAGAGGAAATATCCGCCGTCAGGGCTTAAGCAATGCCATCTCGGTCAGATGTACCGACGGACTTTGCGGTATAGAGGATATCTCTCCCGACAATATTGTCATATGCGGTATGGGGGGAGATCTCATTTTCCGTATAGTATCGCAGTCGCAATATACAAAAACCGATAAACCTCTTCTTATCTTACAGGCAATGACTAAAGTAAACGAGCTTCGCTCTTCCCTGCTCTCTGCCGGCTATAATATAGAAAAGGAAGCACTTGTCTGTGACGACAGACTCTATGAGATCGTCGTCTGCCGTTATGACGGGGTAAAGAGAGAATGGAGCGAGGTCGAGCTTTTGACCGGAAGATATACAGAAAAAAATGAGCTTTATAAGTCACATCTCTATAAGCTCATAAGGCAGTACTCGGTTATAATTGAAGGAAAGAAAAAGGCTGATCTTGATATAACGAAAGAAGAAAAAATACTTGAGGGACTGAAAAATGAATACAGTACAATTATATAGAAATTTTGATGAAATGATACCCTGTGAGCTTAGCGAGGACTGGGACAATGACGGCCGTATGCTCATATCCTCCGACAAAGAGATCAAGAGCGTGCTCGTTGCTCTTGATGTTACCCCCGAGGTGGCAGAGGTTGCCGTCAACGGCGGGTATGATCTTATCGTTACCCATCATCCCCTTATATTCAAGCCCCTTCGCGGTATAGTTGATCCTATGCTGGTTTCGCTTATACAGGCGGAGGTTTCGGTATTTTCCTTTCACACAAGGCTTGATACTGTCGAGGGCGGCGTAAACGACTGTCTTGCGGCAGCGTTAGGTCTTGAAAATGTTGAGCCCTTCTGCGAAATGGGCAGAGTTGGTGATATAGATGAAATATCCTTTGAGGAATTTGCTGTAAAGGTGAAAGATATTCTCGGCTGTGAGAGAATAAACTGCGTCAAGGGTAAGGATAATGTAAAAAGAGTTGCTGTCTTAGGCGGAGGCGGTAAGGATTTTTGGGCTGATGCGGCAAAGGTTGCCGATGTTTATATCACCGGCGAGATGTCATACAACACTATGCTTGATGCCCACAAGGCAGGATTTTCGATTATAGAAGCAGGACATTTTCATACCGAATTTCCCGTTTGCGAGCGTATCTGCGATATGCTCCTTGAGGCAGACGAAGCTCTTAATGTGGATATAATGAAATTTTATCCTGTAAACACTATATAAAACTGTTTACTTTTTGATTTTTTTATTGTATAATATATTGATATCTACATTTGGAGGATAAACCGTGATTATTCAACTTGAAGAAGCAAAGCGCTCCCTTATAGGTCTTGAGCCCGAATTAAAGGAGCTTGGCTCTGCACTTAAAATAGATACTCTGAGAGATGAGCTCAAGGAGCTGGATGAAAAGACATCCCAGCCCGACTTCTGGAACGATACCGAAAACTCCGGAAAGGTGCTTCAGCGTCAGAAGGCAGTAAAGAGCAAAATCGAAAAATACGAGGCTCTGGTTACCAAGCACGAGGATACCATGGTACTCTGCGAAATGGGAATAGACGAAAACGACGAGTCTGTGGTCGAGGAAGTAGAGAGCGAGTTAAAGGAGCTCACCACCCTCTCCGAGCAGATGAAGATAGAGGTTCTGCTCTCAGGCGAGTACGACAGAAACAACGCCATCGTATCCTTCCATCCCGGAGCAGGCGGTACAGAGGCTCAGGACTGGGCACTTATGCTCTACCGTATGTATACCCGTTGGGGCGAAAAGCACGGCTACAACGTTAAGCTCATCGACTGGCTTGACGGTGAAGAAGCAGGTCTTAAGAGTGCTACCATCATGGTGGAGGGTGAAAACGCCTACGGCTACCTTAAGAGCGAAAACGGTGTTCACCGTCTTGTTCGTGTTTCCCCCTTCGACTCCTCGGGACGCCGTCATACATCCTTTGCCTCGGTTGAGGTAATGCCCGAGTTTGACGACGATAACTCTATCGAATTAAGAGACGAAGATCTTGAGATCACCGCTCACCGTTCCAGCGGTGCGGGCGGTCAGCATGTAAACAAAACAGACTCTGCTATCCGTATAGTACATCTTCCTACGGGTATCGTTGTAGGATGTCAGACCGAGCGAAGCCAGCTTCAGAACAAGGAGACCGCACTTAAGATGCTTAAGTCAAAGCTGCTCGAGATCAAGGAGCGCGAAAAGCTGGAAAAGATCGAGGATATACAGGGTAATAAGACCAACATCGAGTGGGGTGCACAGATCCGAAGCTACGTGTTTATGCCCTATACTCTTGCGAAGGATACCCGTACCGGCTACGAGGACGGTAACATCCAGGCGGTCATGGACGGCGAGATCGACGGATTTATCAACGCATATCTTAAGCAGAACGCTAACACCTGAGGAGGTATAAAATGTTAAAGAAAACCAAGTTTTTTGTAGGGCTGACCCTTCTGGTACAGTCGCTTACCTTCCTTACTATTTTCGTAATTCTCTGGGCAAAGCAGAAGAGTCTGTGGAAGACCTTCCTTGCTATCGGTCTTGCAGGCGGTGTGGCAGGCACCCTCATGACCTACAAGGCGATCAAGGAGGACAAGCAGTTCAAGGCTATGATGGCTGCTGTAGATAACCTCTGCGACTATGATACCGACTATAGCGACGATGACTTTGAGATAATGACAGACGATACCGCAAGTGAAGAAGACTTTGAATAGCGGTCGCCGGACCGCTGCGATAATCGGGACTTTTCCTAAGCTATGTCGATTTTTCAGTGCCCGATTTAGAGCAAATTCCTATATATAAAATTAACACATCGGTTTATCCGATGTGTTTTTTACTATTCAGCTAAATTGCCGTCCTTGACGGCAGCTAAATTATTGCTTACGCAATAGCTAAATAGCACTTCGTGCAGCTAAATTAAATTCGACGTTAGCTGGGCAAAGCCCAATTTAGCTACCGAAGGTAATTTAGCTGGGTTCATCCAATTTAGCTCGGTGTAACCGAATTTAGCTTTTAATCAAAAATTAAAGCACCCCGAAGGGTGCTTTTTATTTTTGATTAAAACAGACCTCTCT
>JAZNKU010000340.1:0-1875 GCA_045578685.1 Eubacteriales bacterium | reverse complement strand
ATAACAAGCACAAATGTTGCCAATAATAAAGTACCGTATACCAGGTTTAATAGCATATCTTCACCCCTCGATAATATTTTATAAAAAAATCAAAAAAATGTGAAAATAGTACTTGACAAATTAAAACCGTAGTGCTATAATAACACTCGTTCCGATATTGCCGAATTGTGTAACGGTAGCACGACAGACTCTGACTCTGTTTGTTGGGGTTCGAATCCCTATTCGGCAGCCAAGCTGAGACCACCCAAATGGGTGGTCTTTTTGTTTCTGTTTGAATAGGGATTCGAACTGTGACTTTTTTTATTTCCTTATATTGCATTTTAAAACTTACCGTGATATAATAAACCGAATTTATATAAAGGAGACGTTTATGTTAGACTCTATCATCTCTTCGGTCAACGATGCCCTCTATACGTACATACTTGTTATAATTTTGGTAGTCGGTGGACTTTACTTTACCTTCAGAACAAAGTTCGTTCAGTTCAGAATGATCCCTGATATGTTCCGCGCCGTTATGGAAAAGCCAAAGGACGGCAAAGGAGTTTCCTCCTTCCAGGCGCTTATGGTGTCCACCGCCTCCCGAGTTGGCACGGGCAACATCGTAGGTGTGTCCACCGCTATCTGTATGGGCGGCTACGGCTCGGTGTTCTGGATGTGGGTTATTGCCATCATCGGTTCTGCATCTGCATTTATTGAAAGTACTCTCGCTCAGATATATAAGAAGAAGAGTCCTGACGGAAGCTACGGCGGTCCCGCATACTACATAGAGACTGCTCTTAAATGTAAGCCCCTTGCCATCATCTTTTCTTTACTTCTTATCCTTACCTACGGTGTAGGTTTCAATATGCTTGCTTCCTACAACCTGCAGTCCACCTTCTCCGGATACAGCTTCTACAACAAAGCCACCACCCCATGGATAATCGGTATAGTTCTTGCCCTTATCGTCGGTTTTTGCCTCTTTGGCGGCGGCAAGCGTATAATCTCCGCTACATCCTTTATCGTTCCCTTTATGGGTGCAGGTTATATCCTTATAGCACTGATCATATGTATTATAAACGCTAACCTGCTTCCCGATATCTTCAAAAACATATTCTCTTCCGCCTTTGACTTTAAGGCAATATTCGGCGGTTTTGCGGGCTCTTGCGTAATGTTCGGTATCAAGAGAGGTCTGTTCTCTAACGAGGCAGGTGTAGGCTCTGCGCCCAACGCATCCGCTTCTGCTGAGGTAGAGCACCCCGTAAAGCAGGGTCTGGTGCAGGTTCTTTCCGTATTTATCGATACCCTTCTCGTATGCTCCGCCACCGCATTTATGTGTCTTGCCTCCGGCGTTGAGCCCTCCGCTGAGCTTTCGGGTGCTCCTTATGTACAGAAGGCTATACAGAGTGCCCTGGGTGATTTTGGACCTGTATTTATCACCGTGGCTATGATACTCTTTGCATTTACCACACTGCTGGGCAATCTCTACTATGTCGACAAGGCGTTCTGCCATCTTTTCGGCAAAAAGCCCGACAAGCTGTTCTATACCGTATACTACATAGTTGCTTCCCTGCTTATATTCTTAGGTGCAGGGCTGTCCGCAGACCTTCTCTGGAATGTAGCTGACGTTACCATGGGCGGTATGACTCTTATCAATATGCCCGTTATAGTTATCCTCGGCAGATACGCATACAGAGCTCTTGGCGACTATACCAAGCAGCGTAAGGAAGGCAAATATCCTGTATTCAAAGCAGAAAATATCGGTCTTCCCCACAAAACCGACTATTGGAGATAAAATATGAAAAGAACAGGTTATTTTAACGGTGAGATCGGCGATCTCGAAACAATGACTATCCCCCTGTGTGACCGTTCGGTATTCTACGGAGATGCTGTATATGA
>JAZNKU010000339.1:0-10368 GCA_045578685.1 Eubacteriales bacterium | reverse complement strand
CAGCGTGTTCGTCATGCTTTTGTCCGAGCTTTTTAGTAGCAGTATTGCCGCAATGTCAGTTACCACAGGCATGATCCTTGCAGGAATGATTATTCAGATACCGGAACAGTATCGCATATTGGGACAGATATGGGATTATCTTCCTACCTGCTTTCTGTCTATGTGGAACGTTTTTGACTGTCGGCTGATTTCTCTGTTTGGAACGCAGTTCCCCTCGTATCAGATCGTTCCCTTGCTCTACATTGCCGCCGCAGCGCTGCTGGCTTGGCACGGAAGTCGTATCTATTGCCGCCGTCAGATCAGCGGAAGATAAACGCAAACCCGCATATAAGACAGGGGACGGTCCCCTGTCTTACGGTGAGTTTTGTAAGATCAGACTTAAATAAACAAATAAATTATGAGAGCCGTCCTTCGGGACGGCTCTCGCGATATAAATCCTTCGGATTTGCGATATTCCCACGGGGAGCGATATGTCCTGCGGACGCGATATATCCCTTTGGGATACGATGTTGCACAAGTGCAACATATGTACACAATAAACAAAAAAACTGTTCATATTTTTACGCCTTACATATTGCAAAAAAATGTAAATTATGCGATAATTACATTAGATACTATTATATAGGAGGACTATATGAAAAAATTAATTATTTTCACTCTCTGCGCTATGATGCTTGCATCCCTTTGCGCTATCGGCATCAGTGCAGCAGACGAGGTAGCATTCTCCGAGGACGTAGGCGATATTTACGTTCCCTCGGCAACACTTGCAGGTAAGACCGTCACCGTTGACGGTGTTATCGACGATGACGAGCCCTATACCGACCCCGTTCGTATAGACGCTCACAACGCATCCACCTCCTGGACATACAGAAGCCGTATGCTCGTGACTATTGATTATTATTCCTCCTGGGACGAGACCGGCTACTATCTGGGTGCAACCGTAGACGATCCCACACCCTTCCTCTCCACCGTTTCTCCCGACACAGAGGATGATGACGAGGGTAGTGCGTCATACGGCGGTAACGGAGACGTTCTGGTATTCTCCATTGACCCGCTTGCTATCCGTAAGACTACAGGCAGACTTTATTGGGAGTCCTCCAGCCCCACGGCTTGGTATAATATGACTCCTATGTCCGACGGTTCTATCAAGGTTTACAGAAGCCAGTATAACGAGGGCGATATCACCGATCAGGTTGACGTTGCGTACGTTAAGAACTCTGACGGAACCTGGACGGTTGAGCTTAAGCTTACCTGGGAAATGATCCTTGAGGATACCGCAGCCTGCGTTGACAAGACTGTTGCAGAGCTCGGCTATACGGTTGAGGATTTTGCGGCAATGGACGCAGTTCACAACGCAATGTTCAGATATATGGACCGTTGGTACTATTCCTCCTCTGACCCCTACAGCGGATATCACGTAGGTTATCTTGACGAGGGCGCACGCTTTACCATCAGCTGTAACATCACTCCCTCCGACGGATATCTGGCAGACGGTGTGACCCCCGCTACCCACGGTAACGGTAAGGACGCTCAGGTTTACGGTATCTACCTGCATATGTCCGAGGGTAAGAGATATACCTCAGGTAACTATACCTACATTTCCACCAATAACGATACCGAGGCTAAGATCATAAGCTATAACGGAGCCAAGGTAGATCCCCTTATCATCCCCAAGACTATTGACGGTAAGACCGTTACATATATCTCCGCAAAGGCATTCCAGTCCCTTGCTAAGATCAATATTTACGTTCCTTCCACGGTTCAGACACTTGAGAAGAACGCATTCTTCGGTTGTCTTGGTGCCAAGCTCTACGTAGTTGAGGGTTCTGCGGCTCACACCTATGCAAAGCAGTATTTCAAGACCACACACGTTCTCTCCTGTGACGTTCATACCGAGGGTCAGTGGCAGGTAGTTACTGCGGCAACTTGCTCCGCTTACGGACAGCAGAAGATGAGCTGTGCTGTCTGCGGACTCCAGCTTAAGACAGGTACAATCAATAAGCTCCCTCATACTCAGGGAGAGCCTACAATTACCACAGTTGCTACATGTACAGGCAACGGTATCAAGACAGTTTACTGTACGGTATGTAACGTCAAGATCTCCTCTACCACATATTCCGATCCCGAAAACCACGCATACCCCGATACATGGTACTATAACGGTATCGATTTCTGTCAGGGCGGTTATAAGTGGCGTAACTGTACCAGATGCGGCAACGAGCAGAAGTCCAATGATGGCATTACCGCTTGTGTTGCAGGTGAATGGTTTACCGTTATCGAGCCTACCGAGACTACCAGCGGTTTTAAGGTAAAGCAGTGCGTATACTGCGGCACTATCATGGAGTCCGAGATAATCGGCAGACTGGTTGACAAGGTTATCAACAGCCTTACTATTGAGGTTACCGAGCTTGACGAGGGCGTTAAGGATATGTTCATTGCCAAGGGCGCTCATATGTTCTACCGTCAGGTTGCAAACAACAAGATATACGGTGAGTACGCTCTTAAGCTTGAGTCTAAGGACTGGTATACCAGTTACAAGGTAGCAGAGCCCGGTGTTTATACCGTTTATATCAGATATAACGACGGCAGAGCACCTTTCTACTACCACGTTACAATAGACCTCCCCGTGCCCGAGGTTAAGGCTACAACCGACGGTCTTAACGTAACACTTGAGGGCATTGAGGACGCAAAGGTTATCCGTATGGGTAAGGGTGATGTTGAGATTGCAAACATCAAGTCTGCCGAGGGATACAGAACCACTACCCCCTCAGGCAATCCCTACACCTTTACAATGAAGAGTGAAGGACTCTGGACCGTTGTCGTTGAGTACAACACCGGCGTCAAGGTCAAGGTTCTTGTAGAGGTTAAAGCTTAAGTAAATAACGAAACAGGGCTTCTGCTGCGGCAGAAGCCCTTATTTCATCCATTAAAAAAGCGCTCTTTCGAGCACTTTTTTAGTAATTACCGTATTTCTTTACTGCGTTGATAAACGCATCAATGTTCTCATAAGGAACGTCGGGCTCAAGCATATGTGTGGGAGCAATACAGAGTCCTCCGCCCTTACCAACGACCTCGATGATCTCCTTGACCTTTGCGTCAACCTCGTCGGCAGTACCGAAGGGCATTGTGGTCTGGGTACCGATAGTGCCCCAGAAGGAGAGACGGTCACCGTACATTTCCTTAACCTTTGCGGGATCGATACACTCGGGCTGAACGGGGTTGAGTACGTCAACGCCGATCTCGATAAGATCCTCGATGATGTCATAGATAACACCGTCAGAGTGATAGAAAGCAAGGATGTCAGGCTTAACAGACTTTGCAGCAGCGATAGCTCTGCCCATGTCGGGCTTAAGCCACTTGCACCAGAGCTCACGGCTGAGCATAAGGTCCTTCTGGCTTCCTACATCGTCACCGAACATGATGAGGTCAAAGCCGCATTCTGCAACCTTCTTTGCAACCTCTACCTGATGGTCAGCCATTCTCTTAAGACAAGCCTCTGCCATCTCCTCGTCAGAGATCATATCGCAGAGCAGGTTGTCAAGACCGCGGAGATACCAAGCGGGCTCAAAGATCTGGATAGCGTTGAATACTGCAGCATAGCCCTTAGCGTGGCACTCGTCAACCTTTTCCTTCATGCCTTCCCAACGGTAGTCAGCAAGGATGTCGGGCATGGGAAAGTCCCAAACCTCGGAGGGATCCATAAAGTCCTCCATTGCGTGAAGGAACTTGGTGAAGTGAGCTACAGAGCCGGGCTCGAAAGCAACACCCCACTCGTCAACGGTAGTACCGGGCTTAAGACGGGGGAAGTATTCGCTGTAGTCGTTCTGATGCTGTGTAGGTGTGTATGTAAAGGTACGGGCGTCGAAGTCATAGTATTCCTCGTAGTTTTCCGCACCTGTCTTTGCCTTGAATTCTTCCTTCAGAGAAGGACAGAGCTCAAAGTAAAAGGGAACTCTCTCGGGATTCTGACGGCGAAGAGCCGCAAGTAAATTTTCTCTCGGGGTCATAGCTATATCTCCTCTTAATCATTATCATAATTTATCAATTTATAGTACCACAATAATCAATGCTTTGTCAAGAGAAATGAGGTTAACAATAATGCACAATGTAAAATTACGGCTGGTTTTCTCCTTTAGGTCGAAAATCTGCATTGAATTTTTTCGATTATATTTTAAATAAATAAGAGTCAATAAACCCTTATATAACTAAATGTAATTTTTGTTGCATTTATGCAACAAAAATTACCTGAATTCCGCATTCCGCACTCCGCATTCCGCATTAATCATCACCCCACCGCCGAAATCGGTCAGCTTCTCGTTTTTATCATATATAAGCTCATATCCTGCCGAAGTGATAAAATTCTTGATAAAAGCGTAATCGGGATGCTCTTCTATATTACCGAAAAAGATGATCTTATTTTCATAAACGAAGCTCGCTCCTCCTATAAAGCCGTAATCATAGCCGGGAAGGGCAATATGTCCGGGGGTTATAACAAGTACATTTAAACCGTATTCTGTCAATACGGAGGCTATACCCTTGTCTGCGGTTATGGCATTGTTGCCAAAGAGCAATGTAGAGCATTTTGCGTAGCCTTGGCGGAGGTTTATCACCTTCGGGTATAACTTCTTTACTTCGCCCGAAAGGCTCTCTAAACGCCCGAAAAGTGTGTCACCGACAGCAAAGGCGTTAAGCAGTACATCCTTGGGGTATTCGTTTCCGAACTTCTCCTCTGCAAGGACGATATCATATTCTCGGAACAACTCTTTGTTACGCTCGTAATAATCCTTCTGCACGATATTGCCGAACATAAGCATATCCGCGTGAGCCGATACAGGCTCGGGCAGGGAGGGCTCGGAGGGAAGAAAAACAAGATCAAGCCCCATATACTTGAATATGGAGCAAAGTGTGTTTGGTATTTGGTTTGAGATAAATAATGTTTTCATAAGAACAAATATTATGCACAAAACTTCCCATCGTGTGATAACAAACGGTTAAAGCTGCCTTCACGCGATTTATGGGTACAGGGATGTATCCCTGCCGATTTATGGGTCAAGGGACGTGTCCCTTGAAAGGCAAAACGGACAGCAAACGCTGTCCGCTAACAAATCCTATTAATTAATGTTAATTAAACGGCTCTGTTTACCTTGCCGGAACGAAGGCAACGGGAACAAACTGCTACAGTCTTAACTGTGCCGTTAACATTAGCCTTAACTTTTCTGATGTTGGGCTTCCACATTCTGTTGGTCTTACGATTAGAGTGGGAAACGTTCTGACCGAATGTAACGCCCTTGCCGCATACTGAACACTTAGCCATATCTACACCTCCATAGGTTTTATTACAAAATTACTCAAGTGATAAAGATTATATCACAAAGAAACACAAAATGCAATAGTTTTTTGACATTTTTAATCTTTGTTAATATTTTCGTCGTTTTGTGTCCCCTTCTTCTTAAAGGAGAACTTATTTTCCTTGCCTGCCAGCAGTCGTTTCATGTTTTCGCGGTGCATAAACAGGATAAGCAGAGTAGTCAGCACCGAGCATATCATGATTACAAAATAGAGAGAACTGTAATATTGAGGCAGATGAGTGTGAGGATAAAATGCCTTTAAGACTATGGGGTACATAAGACCGCCCATAATAGAGCCAAGGGAAATATATCTGGTTATCAGGACTATAAGTATAAATACGATGAGCAACACTAGAAATGCCACGGGTTCAAGAGAAAGCACCATAGCGGCGGTTACCGCAACACCCTTACCGCCCTTAAATCCGTACATGCAGGGGAAGCAATGACCCAGCATACAAGCAAATCCGGCAACATGAGCTGCAACCTCACCCATAAGAAATTCGGTGAGAAGCACCGCTACCACAGCCTTGAGAAGATCACCAAGCAGGGTGAATACACCCGCCGCGGTACCGTAGGTACGCATCATGTTCGTCATGCCTGCATTGCCGCTGCCGTATTTTCTGATATCGTCGCGGTACTTGACCTTTGAGATAATTATTGCGAAGTTGAGTCCGCCGAGGAAATAGGCTACAGCCGCACAGATAAGCGTGCCTATAACAAGAAACCCAAGAGAAAGTGAGCCGTCCTCACCCATAAATTTAAGACCGAGCAAACCGTATGCTCTGAGACTCGCCAACGTCATACGCTCTGATCCCCCTTCTGTCTTATCACTATCTTGATGGGAGTGCCCTTGAAGCCGAATACACTTCTTATCTGGTTTTCCAGATATCTCTGATATGAGAAGTGGAAGAGCTCTACCGAGTTACAGAAGATAACGAAGGTAGGGGGAGCAACGGAGGACTGGGTCATATAGTATATCTTAAGTCTTCTGCCCTTATCTGAGGGGGGCTGAACACGGGCGGTAGCATCGTTGAGAACGTCGTTGAGCATACCCGTGCTGACGCGGAGCAGAGACTGCTCGTGAACGTATTTGATGAACTCAAAGAGCTTGCCTGTACGTTGACCCGTAAGTGCGGAAACGAAGATAACGGGAGCATAGGTCATATAAGAAAGATGCTCGTAAACGTCCTGTGTGAACTTGTCAACCGTCTTTGAGTCCTTTTCTACAAGGTCCCACTTGTTTATAACTATAATAGAGGGCTTGCCTGATTCGTGGGCAATACCTGCGATACGTTCGTCCTGTTCGGTAACGCCCTGAGTTGCATCCACCATAAGAACGCATACGTCTGCGCGTTCAACGGCAGCCTTGGCACGAAGCACGCTGTAATGCTCGATCTTGGAGTCTATCTTGGCGTTTCGTCTGATACCTGCGGTGTCTATAAACACGAACTTGCCGTGCTCGTTTTCAACCTCGGTATCGATAGCATCACGGGTAGTACCTGCTACGTCGGACACGATAAGTCTGTCCTCACCTAAGAAGCGGTTGATGATAGAGCTTTTACCTGCGTTGGGCTTACCGATAAAGGCAACCTTGATGGCATCGTCATCGTATTCCTCCTCCTCGGTGAATTCAGGGCAGAGCTCGACCACACGGTCAAGAAGGTCACCCGTACCCGAGCCGTGAGTGGAGGAAAGGGGGATAGGCTCACCTTCGACGCCAAGCTCGTAGAACTCATAGAACTCGTAAGGAAGATCACCTACACGGTCACATTTATTTACAGCCAGCACCATAGGCTTGCGGCTCTTTAAGAGCATAGTGCAGATATCTCTGTCGTTTGCGGTAAGACCTGTGGTAACGTCGGTCATAAATATGATAACATCGGCAGACTCGATAGCTATCTGTGCCTGCATACGCATATGCTTGAGCATCATATCGTCGGTCTTGGGCTCGATACCGCCTGTGTCAACAAGAAGCATCTCTCTGCCATTCCACTCGATCTCGTGGTATATTCTGTCACGGGTTACACCGGGGGTGTCCTCAACGATAGCGATCATCTTACCTGTCAGCTTGTTGAACAGGGTACTCTTGCCTACATTGGGGCGTCCTACTATAGCGATAATCGGTTTTGCCATACTTACTCCTTTAACAATGCTTCTACAAACTCAAAGCCTGAGTTGTTTACGGTTTCTATCTCTACACCGAGCTCTTCGGAGAGAGAATCTATTGATATATCGTCGAGAAAAAGGTCGTTTTCATACCTTAACATCACTGAGGGGATAAAGAGCTTTGTTCCAAGGTCCTTACCCTTTAACTGCTCCATCAGGTCTTTTCCTACGATAAGTCCTGCTACGGTGATATTCTCGCCGAAGAATTTGTTTTCTATTTTATATACATTTATTCTGGTGTCGGAGAGCTTTGACTCAAGCTCACGGGCAAGGGAAGAGATAAACTCATATGCCGCCTCGCCTGTGGCTATGGAGAGCCTTCTCTTCTTTGACATATCATATGTGCCAAGAAAACCAAGTTCGTCGTAAAACTCGTCCCTCATAGAGGTCATAAGCCCCACACCGTTTTCTATCTGGGGATAACCGTCGTAGCGGTCAGCCTCGGGTAAGGGAAGACCTGCCTTGATATAGAACTCGTCTCCGAGATAGAATATACTGCATCCGTGCTTTTCGCGGCATTTTGCTGCATAGCCGTCCACCTGATCTATCACAGCCTTGCACTCCTCGGGTGAGAAGGGTTCAAGAGGATACAGACCCTCACGGAACTTTGTTAGTCCCGAGGGAACCACGGATACGCTCTGTACCTGAGGGTAAAAAGTTTCAAGATCATGCATGGATCTGTCAAGCTCTTTGCTGTCGTTTACACCCTTGCAGAGAACTATCTGCGTGTTCATCACTATTCCCGCATCCGAAAAACGCTTTAATGCTTCAAGGCTCTTACCTGCAAAGCGGTTGCCCATCATCTTACATCTGAGCTCGGGATTGGTGGTATGAACTGAGATGTTGATGGGGGATATCTTCATATCGCATATACGTTCGATATCTTCCTCGGATAGATTGGTCAGCGTAATATAGCTTCCCTTGAGAAAGGACATACGGCTGTCATCGTCCTTAAAGTACATAGTGTCACGCATACCACCGGGAAGCTGATCTATAAAGCAGAAGATACACTTATTACGGCAACTGTGCTGCTTATCCATAAGAAAGGACTCAAACTCAAGCCCTATGTCCTCATATTGAGGCTTTTTGATATCTATATCAAGAATATCTGCTTCACGGTGCAATGTGAGCTTTATTTTGTTTTCGGTAATATAAAATCTGTAGTCCAGCACATCCTTGATATCGTGACCGTTTATCTTTAATAGATAATCACCGCCGCGGACACCCGCTTTATCTGCAATGGACGCCTTTTCTACACCTGTTATAAGAACCATAAAAACTCCTGAATGAGTGAAATGAACACTTCGTGTTCATGAAATGACCTGCGGTCGTGAAATGATGCATACGCATCGTGAAATGAACCCCTTCGGGCTTCGTTAAGGTAGATTTTTGGTTTGACAAAAATCAATTTAAATTGAATTAGCTTTCGTCCTTGGACGAAAGGTCACCTTAATACATCAAAGATGTATTTCACAACGGCAGAGCCGTTATTTCACAATGCAACGCATTATTTCACAACACCAACGGTGTTATTTCACTAATTAAAATGGTACGTTTTAATTAAAGAAGGGCGTACAGTGTACGCCCAATGAAAGCAAAATTATGCCTCTTCTTTAATGGTGATGATTTCCTTGCCTGCGTATGTGCCGCATGCCTTACAAACTCTGTGAGAGAGATTGTACTCACCGCACTTGGGACACTTGGTCATGCCGGGAAGGGTGAGCTTGGAATTGTTAGAGCGTCTCTTATCACGTCTTGCCTTTGATACTTTTCTCTTCGGTACTGCCATGTTACCTACACCTCCGTTATGTTAATGAATTTGTTTACTTAGTCTTCCAACTGATCGATGTACTTTTGAATGATCGCAAGTCTCGGATCAATTTCTTTTGTGGGACAAGTGCAGTCCCCCTCGTTGAGATCCTTGCCGCATTTGGGACACAGACCCTTGCAGTCCTCCTTGCAAAGAAGCTTGGTAGGGAACTCAAGTAATATCTGCTCACACAGGGGCTCATACAGATCCAACTTCGCGTCCTCGATGAAGAGATAGTCGTCCGTGTCTTCGTTTTGAAGAGTGGAAATCACAGCGACATTCTTTTCAAAATCAATAGGCAAGACACCGTCGATGTCTTTCATACATCTGGCACATACGGTTTTGTACGGCACGGTGGCAGAAGCGGTGAGCTTCATATACCCTGCGTTGTTTGTAACAGCTCCTTTTACATTGAAGAGCTCGGGGAACACAACGTTTGTCAGAATATCCTTATCCTCGAACCCGAAGGAATAATCAAACTGTATTGATTTGACTTCGCCCGCTAGGATAGGCGCCATATCGATTTGCATACTCATAATAATCTCCTGAATATTAGCCCGATGACGCAGGCACAAAATATTATATACAAATAGAAAGTATATGTCAAGATAAAAACGACAAAAAATGCAGAATTTTAAATGTAAACTTTCTGCGAATACATAGTGTAGAACGCAGCATTACGGTCGTTTTTCTCCCGTGGTCGAAAAACCTCACTTATTATATCTTCAAGCTTTTAATATTTATTGTTACTAATTATAACATTCTGAAAACATATATAATTTAATGGAATTATTGACACCTATAGGTGTCAATAATATCCTGAATTCCGCATTCCGCATTTCTACAGCGCTTGTTTTAATTTCTGCATTATCTTTTTTTCCTCACGGGAGACCTTTACCTGACTCAAGCCCAATATACTGCCGGTCTGCTGTTGTGACAGCTCCTTTATATAACGCAGGTGCAGTATCTTTCTGGAAGTCTCGTCAAGGGTAGCTATAGCCTCATCTAATGCTATACGGTCGGTGAGGTGCTCGATGGCATTTT
>JAZNKU010000338.1:0-1786 GCA_045578685.1 Eubacteriales bacterium | reverse complement strand
GCCGACAACAGACTGCTAACATACAACGGCGAAGAGCTGAAGTACGACGCGGATGGCAATATGATCTACGGCCCTGTAAACGGCGTAATGAGTGAGCTGGTTTACGATTGCAGAAACCGTCTGGTAAGTGCAGGTGGTGTTAATTACACCTACGATGCAGAAAATGTCAGAATCAGTGCAGAAACCGATACATATATCGAAACATATGTAACGGATACCGTATCTTCTCTGAGCAGAGTATTGACAGCAACCAGATATGAAAAGGTAAAGGCTGCTGACGGCAAGCAAACATTAAGTACAGGTGTTACTACACTGTATACCTATGGTAGCGGACTGATTAGTGAAAACAAGGGTGATATTACCCTGTACCACCATTACAACCACTTGGGAAGTACCATCAAGTTGACCGATGCTAACGGTACGATTGTGGCTACATATACCTATGGTACCTATGGTGAACTTCTCAGCGGAGATGCTACCATGACCCGCTTCCTCTACAATGGTAAGCTGGGTGTTTCTACCGATGACAATGGCCTGCTCTATATGCGTCAGCGTTATTATAATCCTGAGATTAAACGTTTCGTAAATCAGGATATTTTGGCAGGAAGTATTGACAATAGCCAGAGTCTTAACCGATACTGTTATGTACAGGGTAATCCTATAAGCTATACCGATCCTTTCGGTCTGTCACCTATGAGTAATTTAAGTGGCTCCGATATAGCACACGGCGTACTGGGACTGCTCAGTTGTATTCCCGGACCTTGGGGTGCGGCAGCCAGTCTGATAGATGCATGTATTTATGCCTTTGTAGACAAAGACTATGGTATGGCAGCACTTTGTATGTTGGATGTAGTTACCTTTGGTGTAGGTAAGGTTGCTACTACCTTCCTGAAGGCCGGAAAATTGACCAAAACGGCCAAGGTATTAAAAACAACAAGCAGTCTGATCTCCAATACGGTAAATTTTGCTGTGAACGCATCGGCGGGCATGGGAACTGCCTTTGGCATGTATGAAAAATATGTCATAAACAAGGAAGAATTCGGTTGGGATACGCTTGGCGAAATAGCGAGCCTAACCTGCTCTGTTATAGGTTGTGCAGCTTCAGGCAGGGGGATTAGCAGCGATGCGAAGCAGATGGGCAAGATGCTTGGTGACACTAATTTCACCAAGGGTCTTAAGAACGAAGCGGCATACATGGGTTGTCAGGTTAAGAGTGGTATCACAGGCGGTTCCTACTGCTTTGTGGCAGGTACCCTGGTACATACTGCAGAAGGCATATGTCCCATCGAAGAAGTGGCACCCGGAGACTATGTCCTTGCTTATAACGAGGAAACCGGTGAAACCGGCTATAAGCAGGTATTGCACCTGTTCCACAACACCACCGAAGAACTGACCTATGTAGAGGTGGCAGGTGCGGATACCATCACCTGTACTCCCGGCCATAAGTTCTATGTAGAAGGTGAATGGCTGTCTGCATGCGAACTGCAGCCCGGAGATATCCTGACTCTCTCCGATGGCACCAAGACAGAAGTCCTGTCCGTAACCACCGAGGAATTAGATACACCTGTAGCGACCTACAACTTCGAGGTTGAGGAGTGGCATACTTATTATGTAACTGAGACAGGTGTATTGGTGCATAATTTGGGTTGCCCTGAGTTGCCTGGGAATACGAATCTAGGTAAAAAGAGTGGTGGTACTTCTGACGTAAGTAGGACAAGATGGGGAGCAGAACATGGTAAAGGAAATGTTAAGCATAATAATGCAATTGAAACTGAATTAGATACGG